>JANOEM010000261.1:0-11797 GCA_031413195.1 Actinomycetes bacterium | reverse complement strand
GGCTTCTTCGCCGACGCGCGCCCTCAACCCCAAACCCTTACTGAAACAGACGGGCTAACGGTGCGGGAACTCTGCGGACCCCGGTAGCGACTCAATCAGAGCATGAACCTTTCCATTTCGTGGCACGTCCGCGCGCTTGCGCTGATCGTGTACGCAGTGCTCGTTGCCCTGGTTCCGGCGTCTGCTGCGCTCGCCCACGGCGGTACCGGAGGCGATTCCAGCGACTACCGGATCTCGATCACGGGCTATCTGGGCAATCCCAGCGGGATGCATCTGAGGATCGTCGAGCTCGGCAACCGGGTCGAGGTCGTCCGCACGGAAGCGGCCGAGGTTGTGCATCGATGGACGAACCGTTGCTGCGATGGTCGAGGTCACGTGGCTGCCGAAGCCGGAAGCCACGCTATGGCTCGTGGCGACTTCGGTGATCGCCGCCGTTGCGATCGTGGCGGCAATCGCGCAGTTGCCTCGACTGTCGATCGGCGCGGCAGCGGCAGCAGGATTGCTGGCCGCAGCGCGGCTCGAGGTGTTCGAGCACGCACTGCTCGCCGGTTTGCTTCCAGCACCATGGCAGCGGATCTGCATCGTTGCCGCGCTCGCCATTGCTCTCGGCATCGTTGCTGCTTCACTGGTGAGCATGCTCGGACCGACACCCGCTCATCTTGGTGTGGCCGATGACCACGAGGCCGTGAACAGGCCGGATGAGCGCTGACGTCAAGACCCGTTTGGACGGGCACCCCAAGGCATCGGCAAAGACCCGCAGATCTCGGCGACCGGCGCTTCGTTGGTTGATGGCGTGCGTGCTCGGTGCGTTCGTGGTCCTCGCCGGCTGGCGCTCACCAGCCCTCGCCCATGCCGAGTTCGAGTCGAGCGACCCGCCAGCCGGTTCGGTGCTCGACACAGCGCCGACTTCGGTGACGCTCACGTTCAGCGAACCGATTGAGATCGGCCTCGGTGCGGTGCGTCTCTTCGACGGGTTCGGTCGGCCGGTCGAGGTGGGCGTGGCGGAACATCCGGCCGGCGCGGACAACGAGGTGCGGATCGGACTGCCGTCGCTTGCGGACGGCTCATACGTGGTCGATTGGAAGGTCGTCTCCGACGACGGTCATCCCGTCCGCGGCGCGTACACGTTCCAGGTCGGGCCGGAATCGACCCTGCAGGCGGGGATCCTGGCCGGGATCATTGGCAGCGACAGCACCGGTCGCTCGGCCGGCGTCGGGCTCGCGATCGCCAGAGCTGTGGTGATCGCAGCGACGGCCGTGGTCTTCGGCGGCCTGGTCATCCTCGGACTTGGTGTGATCGGTTTCTCGAGACGCGTCCGAATCGTGTTGTTCGCTGGATCAGCGGCCGGATTCACCGCCGGCCTGCTCCAGTTGCCGTTGGAGGTGGGCTACGCCACAGGGCGTTCCGTTTTCGTCGTTTTCGACCCCGGCGCATGGGGGTCTGGATTCGATTCGGAGATTGGTACGAGTTGGGCGGTGCGGGCTGCTTTGATCGGCATCGTCGGAGTCGGGCTGACGCTCACCGGTGCGCTGCGATCCCGGACGTGGTGGATCGTGACGGCACTGATCGGTGCGATCGGGGTGGGAGTTGCATCGGCATACGGGGGCCATGGCGCGTCCGGTCGATGGCCGTTGGTCGGCATCGTTGCGACCGCGATACACGTCGTCGCGATGTCCGTGTGGCTCGGCGGCCTGACGCTGTTGCTCGTCGATTTCACCAACGCCGGAGCTGCGGGAATACGGCGGTTCTCCAACTTGGCGGCGGCGACGGTGGCGCTGATCGTGCTCTCCGGGGTGATCCAATCCATCCGCCAACTGGGTTCGCTGGATGCACTCACGGGCACGACCTACGGGACCCTTCTGATCTGGAAGGTCCTTCTCGTTGCCGCGATGATTGCCGTGGCAGCGCTCAGTCGCCGCGCGGTGCGTCCCGGCGTCGATGTCGTCGATGTCGTCGATCGACCGCGTTTGCGCCGTGCGCTCGCCGTCGAGGTGATGATCGCCGTTGCGATCGTGGTAGTGACGTCGATGCTGATGGCTTCGAATCCCTCGGCAGCAACGGGTGGCGAGTCGTTCTCTGCGACGCTGATCGACGGCGAGTATCTGCTTTCGATCACGGTCGAACCGGCAACCGTTGGCCGCAACGAGGTTCACATTTACTTGTCCAATGCGACGAGCAGCCTCGTGCAACCCGATGATGTGACCGTCACCATCAGCGACCCGAGTCGCGACGTTGCGCCGATCGACATCGAGGTGGTTCGCAGTGGTGCGGGTCATTACACGGCTTTGGACGCGACTTTTCCGTACGCCGCGTCATGGACCCTGATCGTGTCGGCGAGATACAACCAGTTCGACGAGGTCACCTTCATCACCGTGGTCCCAATCACCTGACCGAACGTTGTGTGGGGGCGGCCTTGTCGGGCGTGCCCGTCAGATAGGGTCAATCGATGATGACATTGCCGTTCACGTCTGCTCTGATCACCGGTGCATCCAGCGGGATCGGGGAGTCGATGGCCAACATCCTTGGTCAAGCCGGGGTTCCGACCGTCGTGGTCGCTCGCCGCGCCGAACGGCTCGAGGAGTTGGCCGCCCGATATCCTGGGTTCGAGGCGCTGGTCGCGGACCTCAACACCGACAAAGGCTTGAAGCTCGTCGAATCCCGCGTGGCCAGCGAGGCCGAACCGATCGACTTGGTCGTCAACAACGCCGGTTTCGGAACCTCTGGATCTTTCCACGAGATCGACCCCGATCGACTTCGCGACGAGATCGGTCTGAACGTTCAGGCCCTGACCCGGCTGTCGCATGCCGCGTTGGGGGCGATGCTTGCCCGGGGGAGAGGTTTCCTGCTCAACGTCAGCAGCATGGCGAGCTTCCAACCGGCCCCCAAACTTGCTGTCTACGCGGCGACGAAGGCCTATGTGACGAGCCTCACCGAAAGCCTTCACGAGGAGGTGCGCGGGAGTGGCGTCCATGTCACCGCGCTGTGCCCCGGGCTCACCAAAACCGAGTTCCAGAGCGTGAGCAACAGCGAGTCCTATGCTTCGACCTACCCCGCGTTTGCTTGGCTCAAGGTGGACGATGTCGCCCGGGCTGGATTGGAAGATGTCGCCAAGGGTCGGGCGCTGTCGGTCCCGGGGTTTCTGTACAAAGGCATGTCGGCTGCGACTGCGGTGACCCCGCGCACGATCACCCGCCGCCTGAGCCGCCTCGTGCAGCGCGGCGGCAACTGAGTCCAGATCTACTCGTAGTCGACCGCAGCGAAGGTCTTCAACTTGTCGATCTTGTGATGGGCCTCGATCAGGCGCACGGTACCCGAACGAGACCGAGTCACGAGTGACTGGGTGTGCGCGCCGAGATGGTCGTAGCGCACACCGCGGAGCAACGCACCGTTGGTGATCCCAGTCGCGGCGAAGAAGCAGTTGTCACCGGCCACGAGTTCTGACGTCGTGATCACACGATCGAGGTCGTACCCGGCGGCGATGGCCGCGTCGCGCTCTTCGTCGTTGCGCGAGTAGAGCCGTCCTTGGATCTCACCTCCCATGCACTTCAGCGCGGCCGCTGCAACGACACCCTCTGGCGTCCCGCCGATTCCGATGAGCACGTCCACACCGGCGTCGGGCCAACACGTCGCGATCGCCCCGAAGATGTCTCCATCGCCGATCAGTCGAATCCGCGCCCCGGTTGCGCGGACCTCCTCGATCAGGGCTTGATGACGCGGCCGATCAAGGATCATCACGGTGAGGTCGCGGACACTGGTGCGCTTGGCTTTGGCCACCCACCGCAGGTTCTGGGTCGGGGTGGCTGTGATGTCGATCGCTCCGGCTGCGTCGGGCCCGACGGCGATCTTCTCCATGTAAACGCAAGGCCCCGGATTGAACATCGTTCCCCCCTCGCTGACTGCGATCACGGCCAAGGCGTTGTCCTTGCCGAGCGCGGTCAGGGTGGTGCCGTCGATCGGGTCGACGGCGATATCGGTCTTGGGTGGTGTGCCGTCGCCGATCCGCTCGCCGTTGAACAGCATCGGCGCTTCGTCCTTCTCGCCCTCACCGATGACGACGATTCCGTCCATCTGGACAGATGCAAGGACGGTCCGCATCGCCTCGACTGCCGCGCCATCGGCTCCGTTCTTGTCACCTCGACCGACCCAGCGCGATGCCGCGAGCGCAGCAGATTCGGTGACCCGAACCAGTTCGAGGGCCAGGTTTCGGTCGGGCTGCACGGCTATGGACATACAACGAACCATAGCCTTTCGACGTCGCTCGCCTCGCCCCACTGGGCGCGCCTGTGTGGGATGCGAACGGTTATTCGATCGCGCCGGATTTCGGAGACGGCTACATTCGAGCCGTGACGGAAATTTCGGCTGAACGATGTATCGGGGGGCGTGAACTCACCGAACCGCGCCTCTCACCGGACGGTTCGCTGATCGTCTACTCGGCTTCGATCTCAGCATCCTCTTCGCTGATGATCTCATCGTTGGACGGAAATGTGCCACGGCAGCTGACGTCGTATCCGCAGCCGCGACCCGGCCGCGGACTCGGTGGCGGGTGTTGGTGCTGGACCCCCGATTCGGCCGCTGTCGTGTACTGCGGCGCCGATGGCAACCTTTGGCTGCAACCGGTGCCCTCCGGTCAAGTTCGCCGGCTCACCGAACACGGCCCGGATCGAGTCGGGCAGGGCCCCGCGGTTACCGCTGACGGCACCGGGGTGCTGTACGTGATCGACCAGTCCGAAGTCTGGATCCAGTCCCTGACGGGCGGAGCACCGCGCCGGCTCGACGATGGTTCGGCGGACTTCTGCTTCGATCCGTGTGCACTGGCCGACGGAACCGGCGCGATTTGGCAGGCATGGAACGTGCCGGACATGGCGTGGGACGCAGCACGGATTCAGTGTGCGTCCTTCGGCGGACCGGTTGTCGATCTCGTGCGCCCGGCCGGCGCCGCCCAGCAGCCCTGCATGGCCCCCGACGGTGAGTTCTTGTGCGTCCGCGACGACACCGGATGGAACAACATCTGGCGAGGTGGTCGGCCGCTCATCGACGAACCGCTCGAGCATGCCGGCCCCACGTGGGGCATCGGCCAACGGAGCTTCGCAGTTTCGCCCGATTCGACTCAGGTTGCCTTCGTCCGCAACGAGGGCGGCTTCGCCAGGCTGGGCGTGATCAACGTCGAGACCGGAAACATCCGCGAGATTGCCCGAGGGGTGCACGGTCACTTGTCATGGCAGGGGTCTCGACTTGCCGCGATCCGATCCGGGGCAACGACTCCGACGCAGGTGGTGGTGTATGACACCGAGACCTGGAGTCGGCTCACCATCGATGTCGGGCCGCTGAGCGGATGGGAAACGGAGAGCTTGGTCGAGCCTGAACTCGTCGAACTGGCATCGCGCGACGGGGCCACGTTGTTCGCCCGTCTGTACCGAGCCGACTCCGAGACGGACCGCCTGCTCTGCTGGCTGCACGGCGGTCCGACCGATCAGTGGCAGGTCACGTTCATGCCTCGCCTCGCGTATTGGAGATCGCGTGGCTGGAACATCCTGGTGCCGGACCATCGCGGATCGACGGGTCACGGTCGTGCATATCAGCAAGCGATGAACGGTCGATGGGGAGAACTCGATGTCGCCGACACCGTTGACTTCGTCGGTCACGCTCATCGCTCCGGGTGGGGTAGCCCTGGGCGGACTGTGCTGATGGGTGGCTCGGCAGGCGGCTTCACTGTGCTCGGTGTACTCGCCGCGAAACCCGAACTCGCTGCCGCTGCCGTGGTCTCCTACCCGGTGACGGACCTGCTCGATCTGGCTGAGCGCAGCCATCGTTTCGAACGGCACTACACCCACACCCTCGTCGCCCCGCTCCCGCTGGTCGCCGATGGAGATGCACGCCACCTCGAGCGCTCTCCGGTTGCGTTCGCCGCTCGTATCCGCACGCCGCTGCTGGTCTTTCACGGCGATGCCGACCCCGTCGTGCCGGTCGAGCAGAGTCGGATGCTGGCGACCCGGATCGTCGAAGGAGGCGGTCTCGTCGAGTTGTGCATCTACGAGGGCGAAGGTCATGGCTTTCGCCAGCCGGTGAACCAACTTGATGAGTACCGTCGCATCCAACGCTTCCTCGACCAGCACATAGGGCGAGACCCGCCGCCCGTCGATCAGCCCGATAGGGTCGCGCCGTGACTGAATGGAACCCCAACGACCCCGACGCCGTGCAGGTCCACTACGACCTTCAGGAGTGGGATTTCGACCAACAGGCCGAGCTTGCGTCGGCACTCGCTGATGCGGAGATCCCGCACGGCTGGGAGGGCGCCGAGTTGGTGGTTCCGGAGGACTTCGAAGCGGCGACGGACGCTGTCTTCGCCGATGTCGAACAACGACTTGGGCTGATCGGCAAGGGCATCGACGACAGCGAGATCATCGATGCTGTCATCGGCGACGATCACGAGCCGGCCGAGATCCGTGAAATAGCCGCCGACGAGACGTTGACCGAATATGACCTGGCCGATTGGCAAGAGCTCGAACGCGCCCTGGTCGGTGACTCGCTCCTGGCATCGAACGTTCCCTTCCGCTGGGAAGGCGCGGTGCTCCTTGTGCCGACGATCGACGAAGAGGCCGTCGACGGGATCCTTGACGACATCGAATCGGGCGAGGTCATCCCGGTGATCAACGACGGCCCCGATGGAGACGAACTGCCCTTCGAAAGCCTGAACAGCTTCTTCCTCGCCGGTGAACGATTGCGCAAGGACCCCCGTGATGCGAGTGGACTCGAGCGACTGCTCGAAGCGCTGAAGATCGCAGACCCTGATCGTCCGCCGCGCGGCGTCGAACTGAGGATCTGGCGGCGCACCTGTGAGCTGGCCGAACAGCTTGCCGACGCTCTCGTCGCCGAAGTCGAACCCGAGGACGTCGTGATCGGCGATGATGATCTCGACGCAACTTCGGACATCGCGTCCGAACTGCACGACCTCCTCCGGCCCTTGATCTGAGGACTTGAAGCAGGGACGCACCGATAGCGTGAAGTGATGCTGTTGGCCGAACTGGAGGTGTGGCACTCACGCCCGGTAACCCCCACGCGGCGAGTGTCCCTCGGCAACGTCATCCTTCCGATCGACCCCGCACCCGGCTTCGGAGGTCTGCTCCTCGGTGCCGTGATCGCTCATCATCTGGACGACATCGACGACGACCTCCTCCCCGACGTTCATCGCCTTCTCGGCCAGGTGGATCGAGGCGAACGGGTGGTCCAGCCTCGGCTTCGTCATCGATACCAGGTCGACCGTCACGGTCTCGGGTGGAGCCGTCACCGGCTTGAAGGCGAGGGCGACAACGTGCACTTCAGCTTCGAATCGAATGGAAGTGGTCTTGTCCAGGTCCTCGGGTCGATCTACGCGATCGAACGACTCGACATGGCTGGAAGGCGGTTGTTGATCCCAGTGATCCAACGCGCGATGCGCTGGCGGGGTCCGATCGGGCCGTCGTTCATCGCTCATCTCGCCGGCAGTACTGCGACCTCGTTGGCGGCGATGGCCGATCCTCGGGCATGGGCGCTCGACCTGTTCGGGTTCCCGCTCGGCACGGCCAAAGTCGTCAAGAAAGAGGTCATGGCGAGATACCGCGAACGGTTGCGCTCGGTGCATCCTGACCATGGTGGTGACGAAGTCGTTGCGAGCACTGCGATCGCCGACCTCGGTGAAGCCCGTCGGATCCTTCTCGCGTGATCACGTACGGATGATGGCGGGCGCCGGACCTGTGAGCGTCGACGGCAGGGTCGACGGCCTGTTGATCTATCCGGGAGCAGGAACGGACAGCCACCACCCGTCGCTGATCCGGATCGAGGAGGCCCTCGGCCCGCTGCCGGTTCGGCGCGCCGACTTCGGCTATCGCAAGGCGGGCCGCAAGGCACCCGATCGCGCCCCGGTACTGCTCGAGACGGTTCGGGCCGAAACCGCCGACTTCGCTGCCGCGCTGAACACGAAGTCTGGCCGGCTCGTGCTCGGGGGTCGATCGATGGGTGGCCGGATCTGTTCGATCGCCGTCGCGGGCGGCGCCGTGGGTGACCCGGCGGCAGCGCCGCCATTGCCGGCCGCTGGGCTCGTTCTCATCTCGTATCCGCTCCACCCGCCCGGAAAGCCCGAGTCGTTGCGCATCGAGCACCTGCCCCGACTGAACCTGCCGTGCCTGTTCGTACACGGAACGAGAGATGCATTCGGTACACCGGTAGAACTCCAGGCGTGGACGGCAACGATCCCGGGCCGGGTGACCCACGTCTGGATGGATGGCAAAGCCCACGATCTCAAGGGCTGCGACGCGGCAATCGCCGAAGCGATCGTCACCTGGCTCGCAACGCTCACGTGAGACGGCATCGGCACGTTAAGCCTGCAGCATCGGCTCAGGATTCAGTTCGTCGAGGTCCTTGTGGGCGGTTTCCGGGTACTTGGTCAAGATGACGAGCACGGCGACCACCTGGCCGAGGGCCATCACAGCCATCGTCTTGCCGTAGCTCCAGCCGTTATCGAGGAGCTGCCCACTTGCTAACAGACCCACCGATCCGCCGACCAGTGCTGCAGCAGTGATCAGGCCTGCCGCCCGACCTCGATTGCCTGTCGGGAAGAGTTCGGTGCGGTAGACGGCAAAGGCCGGGTAGGCGATCCCACCGCTGAACCCGGCGCCGAACGCACCGAACCACAATCCGAATCCGGCCGAGCTGAAGGACCAGACCAGCAATGCCGTACTGATCGGAATCGCAGCGACGAGCAGCCGGCGTCTTCCATGTACGTCAGCCAGACGGCCGCCGATGACGAAACCAAGAGCCGCCGGTGTCGCTGTGCCGATCGTGAAGATGCTGATCGCGGTGGCGGACAATCCGCGGATCTCGTCGAGATATCGGTTCTGGAAGAACGAGGCCGGAGCGACGAAGAGGTTCGCAAAGAACGAGACGGTGGCAATCTGAGCGAATCTCGACCTGGGCAAACGCGGTGCGATCACGTGTGGTCGTTCGAATCGACGCGTCTCCGGGAGCCGCCGTTTGAGGTCGTATGCGACCACCAGCCAGATCAGCGCCATGACGTAGACGAGTCGCCAACCAGCAGATCCAAGATCGGCAAGCGGGAGCCCCATCACCGCGATCCCTGCGCCGAGACCGCTGGCCATCGCCAACACGCTGATCGCATAGGCGCGACTGTTGCGCGGCATCTCCTCGGCGGCGGCGACTGCGATGAGGAGATCGAGGGCCAACCCCATTGGTCGGCCCACAGCTTGGGTTCCGACCAGGAACGCGAAGTTGGGTGCGATCGCCCCGAGCGAGGACACGAGGGGTGCGAGCCACGCGGCCAACACGATCATTCGTCGGCGACCGACCCGGTCTGCCAGAAAAGCGATCGGTAACGCGAACACGATGCCTGCGCGGACCACGACGCCGCCAACGCCCTGGCCGAATTGACTGATCCCGAAGTCCTTGGCCGCGAAGTTCACGGTTTGGGTGAACAACGTGTTCGTGAACGCGGCGCTCATCGAGGCCGCCGCGAGTAGGCCCAACAGCATTGCCTGGCGCGGGTCGAGGCGATCCGGCGGCGCCCACCACGGCTGGATCCCCGGCCCGGTCGTGGGGCGGCCTTGGCGAATCGTACGCTTGATCGGCCACATGAAGATCCACCTGAACCACGGAATGTCCAAGCGGAACGTCGTGGTCTCGCGAAGTGTTTCGCCTGTGTCGACGAGGTCACGTTCGTATGTGATGAATACGCCATCGGCCTGCACGAACCGGCTGGTCACGATGCCATCGGCCCCCTCGTCGGGCGCGATCGCGGCTTCGCCGACGAAGTCATCGCGGGGCGACGACATGATCGCGCGGGCTTCGGCAGTGGCAGGGACTTCTCGCACGATGCGCCTCGTCCTGACCACATCCGGAGCATACTGACCCCTATGGATTCCGCCGCAGAGCAGATCGTTGTGCGCCGAAGCGGTCCGTTGACCGGTGAGGTCACGGTTCCGGGCGCCAAGAACTCGGTTCTCAAACTGATGGCCACGACGCTGCTGACCGATGGCGTGACCACACTGACCAACGTGCCGGACATCGCCGACGTGGCCATCATGAGCGACCTGCTCGAGGTGATCGGCGTTTCCTCGGTCTGGCATCCCAGCGAATCGCGTGTTCTGCAGTTGACGAACCGCGGCGAGATCACGCCGATTGCGCCGTATGAACTGGCGGAACGAATCCGTGCATCGGTCAACGTTCTCGGACCGCTGCTCACTCGTTGTGGCACCGTTCGGCTGTCGTTACCCGGGGGCGACAACTTCGGCAGCCGTCCGATCAACATGCACCTCGAGGGGCTGCAGGCGATGGGTGCGACGATCGACATCAGGGACGGCTACGTCGAAGCCCGTGCCGATCGGCTGTGGGGAGCCGAGATCACGTTCGATTTTCCGAGCGTCGGCGCCACCGAGAACATCCTGACAGCCGCCGTCTACGCGAAGGGCACCACAACCATCGTCAACGCCGCCCGCGAACCCGAGATCAGTGACCTGTGCAACTTCCTGGTCGCGATGGGTGCCGAGATCGAGGGCATAGGCACCTCGTCGTTGGTCGTCCACGGCGTCGAGCCGGGCAGCCTCAAAGCAGTGTCCCACGAAGTCGTCCCCGACCGCATCCAGGCGGCGACCTACATCGCGGCGGCCGCGATCACCGGTGGCGAGATCACGGTGAACAACTCGCGGCCTGACCACATGGAGATGCTCATCCGCCGATTCACAGACATGGGTCTGCAGTTCCGTACCATCTGTGGCGGGATGATCGTTTCCGCGCCCGAGCGGATGCAATCGATCGACGTCGCAACGTTGCCCTATCCGGGGATTGCGACCGATTACAAGCCGCTCATCACCACGATGCTGTGTGTCGCGACCGGCGTCGGAATCGTTACCGAGAACCTATATCCGGGGCGGTTTCGCTACGTCGAGGAACTCCAACGGCTGGGAGCCGACATCACGACCGATGGCCACCACGCCGTGGTGAGAGGAATCGTCGGCCTGACGGGCGCACCCGTGTGCGCCCCGGACATTCGGGCTGGTGCTGCACTGGTGGTCGCCGGGCTGGCGGCACAGGGCGAGACCGTGATCAGCGACATCTCGCACATCGATCGGGGTTATGACGACCTCGTCGGTCGACTGCGATGCCTCGGCGCGGACATCGAGCGGGTCTAGACATCCCACGGCTCGTTGGTATCAACGAGTCGGCGGTCGTGTTGTCAGCGATCAGGGCTAGGTTCGGGCGGTCGGGCCGACGGGCGGTGGGGCGGTTGGGCGGTCGGCCTACGGGCCGACGGGCGCGAGATCTCGCCAGGGTCACTCCCGGGTCTGGTTGCGTTCGGGCTGATTGGTGTCGTGAACGAGTCGATGTGCCCTCCCCGCAGCGGGCAGGTCGCGCTCAGGCGGCGGTTTGGGTGTGGGGTGGTCCGGTGGTCATGATCCGTCCGTCGGGGAGGGGTGACGGTCAGTTTGCGGTCGGCGGTGATGGTGATCTGCCAGCCGTGGTCGTGGATCTTGTGGTGGTGCAGGACGCAGAGCGGGATCAGATTCGCGAGATCGGTCAACCCGCCGTGTTCCCACCATTCGACATGGTGGATGACACACCGGTTGAAGTGGGTGCCACAACCTGGGATCGAACATGTCGGGTACAGGGCGCGTAAGGCGCGTCGTTGGGCCCGGTTCGCGAGACGCGTGCTACGACCCAGATCGAGTTGGTCGGGAGCATGCAACACGATCCCGTTACGGACGATGACCACATCGACGGTCGTGTCTGGCTGCCCGTACAAGTCGTACAG
>JANOEM010000260.1:0-2252 GCA_031413195.1 Actinomycetes bacterium | reverse complement strand
ATTTCCGCTATGGCGCTCCCATCGGGGAAAACACGCGCTTCCACATCGGTGGCTTTTACAAGGTCGGCAACGGTCCGCTAAACAATTTCCAGGTCAGCAACAGCGTCCAGATCAAAGCTAACCTCACACAGGAATTCGGCGACGGCAAAGGCTATGTCCGGCTGCTCGCCAAGTTCGCCAATACCAAGGATCCGAATTATACTGGTGCACCCGCCCTTGCGACGCGCAACGGCAACACGATCAGCAACATCACGCCGTTCGCCGGTTTCGACGGGCGCAGCCAGAATAATTATTCGATCTACAATCGCACCGGCCTCTTCCTCGCCCGTGGAGGGACCACGCTCGAACGCCGCGACATCGACGGTATCACGACCAAGCAGTTTTCAATCGGTGCACAGTTCCATTACGAGTTCGGCGAGAACTTTACTGTCGATAACAACTTCCGCTGGAGCGACATCAGCGGCGGGTTCGCGGCACCGTTCCTCAACCTGACCCGGACCTCGGGTGTCATCGGTTCGACCGTCAACGGCGGCGTTGTCGCGGCGGTCCGCTATGCCAGCGGCCCGCGCGCGGGGCAGCTCTACACGGGCACTTATGTCGACAACAACGTCAACGTGCGGACCAACATTCGTGATGCAGGGTCCATCGTCAACGACCTGGCCTTGTCGGGGAAATTCGATGTCGGCGCTGCAAAGGTAACCACGCGCGCCGGTCTTTTCGTGATGAAGCAGAAAATCGCGATGGACTGGCACGTCAACCAGTCGACCCGCGAAGTCGGCGGTGACAACCCGTCGCAGCTCGACTTGTTCACAGCCGCCGGCGCGCGGCTGACCAACGAGGGCATTTCGGGCTATAACAACAACTGGGGCAGCTGCTGCGCGCGTGACTACGACCTCAGCTACACCAACACCGCACCCTTTCTCGCGCTCGATCTCGATGGCGAAGCCTTTGCACTCGACGGCAGCTTCCGCTTCGAAAGCGTCAAGGCCAAGGGTGGCGGCACGCAGGGCGGCACGACGATCACCGTCAGTTCGGGCGGCGTCAATCTGCCCGCGCTGCTCAGCAACAGCGTGCGCGAGGTGGTTGACTACACCCGCAGCTACACCAGCTGGACGGCAGGCGCGTTGTGGAAAGTAAATGGCAATACCAGCCTGTTCATCCGCGCATCGAAGGGTGGCCGCTTCAACGGTGACCGTCAGACTTTCGGCGGCAAATTCACGACGACCGGCGCACTTTGCACGGCTGCCCAGACGCCGCTGTTCAACGCTGCAGGTGTCCAAACTCGTGCAGGGCAGAACGGCTGCACGGCCGATGGTGTCACCCCTTCGGTCGATTTCGTGAATCAATACGAAATCGGCATCAAGAACCGTGGCAACATCGGTGCGGGGCGGTATTCGATCGAGTTCTCGCTGCTCAAGGCCGATTTCAAGCAGAGCACGTTCGAACTGTCGGCAACGCGCTGCGGCGGCGCTGCGGGCGGGTGCATCATCGACTCGAAGTACCGGTCGACAGGGGCCGAGTTCTTCGGGACATTGTCGGTCGGCGCCTTCTCGCTGGTTGCCAATGCGACTTATTCGAACTCGGAGCAGCTCGACAACAACGTCTACCGCCGCGCTTCGTACCTGCCGAGCCTGACCTACACGGTGTCGACGAACTACGACATCGGCGAGAAGGTGACGCTGGGACTCGCCGCCACCGGCCAGTCGAGCGTCCGTGACGATCCGGGCAATATCTATCCGGGCGGCGTGATCGTGAATGGCACGATCGCGGTGCGGCCAGTCGAACGGCTCGAAATCGGATTGCAGGCGTATAATTTGTTCAACAAGCTCGATTTCCGCGGCAATGGCAGCAATGTTGCCGATGTGACCGGCACGAACACCGTCGTGGTGACCGGCACACCGGTCGTCGGACAGACGTTCCTCGGGACGATGAAATACCGCTTCTGAACGGCTAACATCGGGTCGCGCCGGTTAGGGGGGGAGTGGTCATCGACCGCTCCCCTTTTTCCGTTCAGGATATGCCAAACGGAGCAAAGCAATGAGCGGGGTTGCCCAAATGCGACGACAGCGGGTGCGAGGATGGTCAGCTTTGAAGCTACCTGACCGAAGTTGCTGATTTACCGTACCGAACGGACGCCCGAACATCGGGCATCCTGTAGCCGGTCGGGCCATGCCAGAAGTTCGGTCAAGGTTGCCATGCTGTAACCGCAGTTCGCCGTCAGCGGATGCCCGGATCGTCTGAGTCAGCAGCCC
>JANOEM010000259.1:0-4617 GCA_031413195.1 Actinomycetes bacterium | reverse complement strand
GTTGGCCACCGTCAGCTCGCTGCGTGGGTGGCGTCCGGCGACGCTCTGCGAAGGCAGGTCCGAGTGACCGCTTTCTCGTTCGCCGATGAGCGGGTGACCATCGTCGGGATCCTCAACGTAACGCCGGACTCCTTCTCCGATGGCGGGAGCTTTCTCGATGTCGATACTGCGGTCGCCCACGGCCTGCGCCTGTTCGCTGACGGTGCGCATCTCGTGGACATCGGCGGAGAATCGACCCGGCCCGGTGCAGCGCAGGTGACTGTCGCCGCTGAGCTCGCACGAGTAGTGCCGGTAGTGGCCGCTCTGTCGGAGCGCGGCGTGCCAGTGAGCATCGACTCCCGCCGGCCCGAAGTCGCCGCCGCTGCGGTCCAAGCGGGGGCGTGTGTGATCAACGATGTCGGCGGACTCCGCGACCCGGCCATGGTCGCAGTCGCCGTAGCGGCGCAGGTGCCGGTCATCGTCATGCACACGCCATCGGCAGATCTGACCGACACGCACCGGTATGCCGGCTACCGCGATGTCGTTCGCGACGTCGGGGCGTTCCTGGCCGATCAAGTTCGTCTCGCCCGGCGCGCAGGGGTCAGCGAGGTCGTCATCGACCCGGGGTTCGGCTTCGGAAAGTCGGTCGACGACAACATCAACGTGTTGCGCGGGCTGGGGGCCCTCACCGTCTTGGGTTGCCCGGTGTTGGTCGGCGCGTCACGAAAGCGTTTCGTCGGTGCGATCAGCGGTGTTGCCGAGGCGTCCGAACGTGACGCCGCCTCGATCGCCGTTCACATTCGAGCGGTGGTCAACGGCGCGACAGCCTTGCGGGTGCACGATGTCGCCGGCCACGTCCAAGCGCTCGCGGCGTGGGCCGCCACCGGGGAACCGCCTCCGAGATCCGGGTAATGGAGGCAGGCGGAGGGTGAGCAGCCAGGCGATTGCGACGAAAGCGGCAGAGCCCCAAAGCGCCGCGTCGAGCCCGCCCCACAGGTAGAGCACCCCGGACAGCAGGGTGCCGACAAGACGGCCGGCGGCATTGGCCGAGTAGTAGAAGCCGACATCGAGGGAGATCGCGTCGTCGTCGGAGTAAGCGAGGATCAGGAACGAGTGCAGCGACGAGTTCAACGCGAAGACGGCCCCGAACACCACCAGGCCACCCACGATCACCGGCGTTTGGGCGATTTCGAACGCAACGGCGAGGGCGATGAGCGCAGAGACCACTGCGAGCACGAACGACCATTGCCGAGCCGCCTGGATCTCGTCGAGGACCAACTCGCCGCGTCGGCGGAGCAACTTCGGAGCGAACGACTGCACGATCCCGTAGCCGATCACCCACAGCGCGAGGAATCCGCCGATGCCGCTGTAGGACCACCCGAGACTCTCGTCGAGGAAGACCGGCAGCGCAACGACGAACCAGATGTCTCGTGACCCGAACAGGAAGAACCGTGCCGCCGAGAGTCGATTGACCGCTACGGACTTCGACAGGATCGAGCGCAGGGGAGCCTTTTTCTTGGAGCGACCGATGTCTTCGTCGAGCAGAAGCAGCAACGCGACAAGGGCAATCGTCAACATCGCCGCCATCGACCACAGTGCAGCGTCGTAACCGATCCACGACAGCAGCGAGGCGCCGAGGAAGAAGCCGACGCCCTTGAGTGCGTTCTTTGAACCGGTGAGGATCGCGACGAGGCGGAACAGCGCCCCGTCACTCGATCCGGCAACGGCTTTCACCGCGCTCTTGGAGCTCATCTTGGTCAGGTCTTTGGCTACACCGGACAGTGCCTGGGCGGCCATCTCGAACGCGACCGATGCCCACTCGTGCCATTCCGGTTGCTGCAGCGTGAGCGCGATCAGCGCGACGATCTGGAGCCCGAGCCCGGCGACCAGGGTCCGGTTCAATCCGGTGCGCGAGCCGACCCAACCGCCGAGAAGGTTGGTGAGAATGCCCATGAACTCGTACGACAAGAACAGAAAGGCGATCGCGACGGGGGAGTAGCCGAGGTCGTGGAAGTGCAGAAGGACCAGCATTCGCAGCGCGCCGTCGGTGAGCGTGAACGCCCAGTAGCCGGCAGTGACGAGGGCATAGTTCTTGATCTTCATCGCGCAACCTGCGGCGAAGCATCGATGCGGATCGAGGCGGCCACCTTCGCGGCCAGTTCGGCCATCCTGAAGACGTAGCCGTACTCGTTGTCGTACCAGATCAGTACCTTGACCATGCTCCCGTCGATGACCATCGTGGATGGTCCGTCGACGATGCCCGAACGGGTGTCGTTGGTGTAGTCGGCCGACACCAACGGACGGTCCTCGAACCCGAGGATCCCGGCCAGTTGGCCATCGGCCGCCTCGCGCAGGAGCGAGTTGATCTCCTCTACCGTGACGTCGCGCTGCATCGTGAACACGGCATCCGTCAGTGACGCGTTCAGAAGTGGAACCCGCACGGCAAGCCCGTTGAGCCTGCCTGTCAGTTCGGGGTAGATCATCGTGATCGCGGTCGCCGAACCCGTGGAGGTCGGGATCAGCGAATTGAGTGCCGAACGGGCGCGGCGGAGATCCTTGTGTGGGGCGTCGACGATCACCTGGGTGTTGGTGACGTCGTGAATCGTCGTGATCGCGCCGCGCTCGATGCCGATTGCCTCATGGAGCACCTTCACCACCGGTGCAAGGCAGTTGGTGGTGCACGACGCGGCGGTGACGATGTCGTGAACTGTCGGGTCGTAGAGGTGGTCGTTGCAACCCATCACGACATTGAGGACCCCATCGCTCTTGACCGGCGCGGCGACGATCACCTTCTTCACGCCCCGCTCGAAATACGGAGCGAGCGTGTCGGTGGTCCGGAACGCTCCGGTGCACTCGAGCACGAGATCGACGCCGTGGTCGGTCCATTCGACGGTGCCCGGCGTGTTGTGCTCGGAGAACGTGACTCTGGCGCCATCGATAGTCAAGGACGAGCCGTCGGTGCTCACGGAGCCGTCGTAGCGACCGTGCACGGAATCGAACTCGAGCAGGTGCGCTGCAGTGGTGACGCCACCCTTGTGTTCGTTGACATGGACGAGCACAAGGTCGCGATGGTGGCGCAACGCGCGAACCACCAGTCGTCCCATCCGGCCGAAGCCATTGATGCCGATGCGGGTGGTCATGGCGGTGTTCCGTTCGAGAGTGGCGGTCAGGTGGTGCGGTGGTGCGGTCAAGCGATGAGCGAGTGGATGCGGGCTTCGAGATCGGCCACGACAGCGTCGAATGCGGCGGGCGTGCCTGCATCGACCGGGTCGGGGATCGACCAATGCCACCAGCTCGGCGCTGGGTCGAGCTCTTCGTGGGCCCGGTCGCAGACCGTCACCACCTGTTCGTCTGGATCGATGTTTTCGACGAGCCGCGGCACGGCGCGACCGAGATCGAGCCCCGCCCGGCGGGCTGCGGAAATCGCTCCACGGTGCACCCTCTGTGCCGGGTGAGTGCCAGCGGATTTGGCAGGTTCTCCGGTGCGGGCCGTCCACAATGCAGCAGCCAATTGCGAGCGGGCCGAGTTGTGGCTGCACAGGAACAGCACGCTGTTGGGCAAATCGGTGGTCGCGATACGCAACGATGCAAGTGGTTCGCGCACGAGGCGCACGTAGCGACGCCTCTTGTCGCCTGCGGAGGTGAACCGCACGACCAACCCGGCGGCTTCGAGCACATCGAGGTGGTGGGCGAGCAGGTTCGTGGCCAGGCCGTGTCGCTCGCCGAGGTCCTTCGGCGAACGGTCGGACGTCGCGAGGTCCTCGACGATTGCCAGCCGCACCGGCTCTCCCAATGCTGCGTGCATCGCGGACCGCCGCTCGAGATTGACATCCATGGTCTCAGGATAATCACTCAATATCAGTTGAGTCAATAGTGAAGGATCTAGAGTCTTCGTGATGCATCAAGAACTCGAAGAACTGTTCGATCTGACCGGCCGGGTTGCTCTTGTGACCGGGGGTTCGCGCGGTCTCGGCCGGTCGATGGCGATCGCGTTCGCGCAGGCGGGCGCGGCGGTCGTCGTTGCGAGCCGGAAGCTGGATGCGTGTCAGGCGGTGGTCGACGAGATCGTTGCAGCGGGCGGATCCGCATTCGCCGTTTCGGTCAGGATGCAAGAAGCAGACGACGTCATTGCGATGGTCGCATCGGCGGTCCGCCACTTCGGGCGGCTCGACATAGTCGTGAACAACGCGGCCACCGTGCTCGAACGATCGCTCGAAACCCTCGACCCGACGACCTTCGTCGGTGCATTCGCGACCAACTTGCTCGGGCCGCTTTTGGTGGTACAGGCGGCCAAGGAACATCTCGCAGCAGCTGATGGTCACGCCTCTGTGATCAACATCGTGTCGATCGCGGCCGCTGTCGGCACTGCCGGGCGCTACCTGTACCCGCCGACGAAAGCCGCCCTCGCGCAGGCGACGAAGTCGCTTGCCCGCGACCTCGGTCCGCTCGGGATCCGCGTCAACGCGATTTCTCCCGGCACGTTCAGGACCGACATGGTGACGAAGGCTTTCGATGATCGCACTCTCGAAGCCATCGGCCGCTCAGCACCGCTCGGCCGAATCGGCGATGTTGGCGAGATCGTCGGCCCGGCGCTGTTCCTTGCCTCCGACGCCTCGTCGTTCGTGACCGGCATCGTCC
>JANOEM010000258.1:0-6765 GCA_031413195.1 Actinomycetes bacterium | reverse complement strand
GTCGACGCGACGACGCTTGCCATTTTGGGCGATTTCGTCCCGATGGGCGTCGGTCAGGCTCTTGGGGTTCGCGGCGGCGGGAACAGCCTGGACAACACGTTGCGGGTCGCAAAGTTGGTTCCGACCGAATGGGTGTTGCTCGACATCCAGGTGCACGCTGTCGGCCGCGGATTCGGGCATGGATTGGTGCACATGTTCGCCGAGGATGGAACACTGATGGCGACGGCCAGTCAGAGCTGCATCGTCCGGTTCTGGAAGGGTGATCTGGAAGAGTTCACGCGCAACACACAGCAGAAGGACCTGTCATGACCGATTCCCCGATCGCCGCCGCCCAGCCGTCGAATGGACCGACAACGGCCGATCGATTGCCGATCCGACCCGGAATGACCGTTCCTTTGCCCGGGCCCTTGCACAGCCATCGCGACAAGCTCGGCGAACTCGCCGATTTGGGCTACACCGACATCTGGTCCGCAGAGAGCGACGGAGCGGACGCGTTCACGCCATTGGCCATGGCGGCAGCCTGGGAACCGCGGTTGCGGTTGGGGACTGCGATCGTGCCTGCCTACACCCGCTCGCCGGCATGCTTCGCACAAAGCGTGGCCAGCATGGCCGATGCTGCGCCTGGGCGATTTGCGATCGGAATCGGATCGAGTAGCAACGTGATCGTCGAGCGGTGGAACGGGATCCCATTCGTCGAGCCGTACAAGAAGGTGCGCGATGTGGTGCGGTTCTTGAAGGACGCGCTGAGCGGGGAGAAGGTATCGAAGTCCTACGACACCTTTGAAGTCAACGGGTTTCGTCTCGGCATTCGACCCGAGCAACCGCCGAAGATCTTGGTTGCGGCGCTGCGCGAAGGCATGCTGCGGCTGGCAGCGCGAGAGGCCGATGGCGCGATCATCAACTGGTTGTCGGCTGACGATGTGACCAAGGTCGCGGATGTCGTGACGGGCGCGTCCGGCGGTGTGTCGAAGGAGATCGTCTGCCGGATTTTCGTGTGCCCGAGCGAGAACACCGATGTCGTACGCGCGGCGGGGCGTTTTGCAATTGCTGCGTATCTGAACGTTCCTGTGTATGCCGCTTTCCATCAGTGGCTCGGTCGCGGCGAGTTGCTGCAGCCGATGTGGGATGCGTGGAAGGCCGGGGACAGGAAGGCGGCACTCGCCGCTATACCGGATGAAGTGGTGGACGACATCATCGTCCATGGCTCACCTGCGCAATGCCGGGCCACGATCCAGCGGTACTTCGACAACGGCGTCACGACGACATCGTTGGCGATCCTTGGCCTGGACCCTGACCTCAAGCATTGGCAGGCGGTCAAGGATCTGGCGCCGACCGCCGGTTGACCCAAGACCATGACCGCATAGCCGCATAACCGCATAACCGCATGACCGCAACACGCCATGACAGCGGGGGCGATCAGGCGGCGATCTGGCGGTGCGACCCACCGGTGGAGCGACGGGAGGATGCGGACGACGCCAGGCGTTGGGCAGCCTGGGCTGCGATCTGGGCCCGCAGTGCAGCGACGTGCTGCAGCCCGTTGCGGCGGGTGCGCTCGTCGAGTCGGAATTGCAGCGGGACACTGGGGGCGGCGAGCAGACTGAGCTGCTCGGCCTGGCCGAGGGTGTTGGAGGTGCCGTTGGTGCTCATGTGGCCAGAGTGCCACAGGGGTGTGACACCCGACTTTGGATGCTCAGCCGATACGAACGACTGAGACGACGAGAGCGATCGCGCTGACCGCGATCGGTGTTGCGTACGTCGCCCATTTGGGCACCGGCTTCCACTTCGGGGCGAGCATCACGGCCCCGCAGATCGTTCCGGCCACGATGCCGCCGAGATGCCCACCGATCGAGATTCCCGGAACTAAGAAGGTAAACGCGAGGTTGATCAAAAGGGTGCGCCCAATGCCGGTCTGCAAGATGTTGATGCCCTGTCGATGGAGCGAGATGGTGGCGGCAGCCATCAGCCCGAACACCGCTCCGGAGGCACCGCCGGTCGCCGAGTTGTTGGTGAGGCTCATCAACAACAGCGCTCCGGCGGATCCGCCGAGGAGGCCGGCGGTGTACAGCAAGCTGAACTTGACCCGACCGAGCGCCGGTTCGAGCATCTGCCCGAGCAGGTACAGCAGCCACATGTTGAGCCCGAGGTGCAGTACGCCGAAGTGTAGGAAACCGCTCGTGACCAGGCGGTAGTACTCGCCGTAGAGGTTCATGTAGCCGCGGTTCAGGGCGAGGTCGGCCTGTTGCTGCGTGACGCCGCCGTTACCCAATGATGATGCATCGTTGATCGCGATCCAGATGAAGACAGCGAGGTTGATTCCGATGATGACCTTGGTGACCAGAGTTGGTTGCCGGGCGTTGGCGTACTTGATCCGCGTCTTGACGTCGGGTTGGGCGGCCTTGGCACAATCCAGGCAATGCGACCCGACAGCGGCCTGGATCAGGCAATCGCTGCAGGCCGACTTACCACACCGTGTGCAGCGCCGACCTGCCTCTCGATCAGGGTGGCGATAGCAGTGAGTCAGCGTCGGCGGCTGAGGCAGTGACATGGTGTAACGCTATCGGCGGTCGGCCGTCGGCTTCGGTCGGGGCTTAGCCGACCGTGAACGCGGAGATCATCCCTTCGCTGAGGTGCGGGGGACCTTCGTCTCCGCCACCTACAGGGACGAAGCAGACGAAGGCGTAATCGCCATTCGGCAAGGTCTTGGCGAAGTTGACCACCTGCGTCGGGTCACCGGGAGGGGCAAAGCCGAGGAAGGCGATCTGCTCGTAACCCTCATCCGGATTTTCGGGATCTGAGGCCAGAATCGCATCCCGGGCCTCGTCGACCGCGATTCCGTCGGGAATCTTGAGGAGCAACATCTCGTGTGGCTCCTTGCCATCGTTGGTGAACTCGATCGAGGCGTTGCCCGAGCTGAGATCGCCCTTGACGGTGTATGCGTACTCGACCGCGTTGACGGAGGCGAGTGATCGCCCCTCGATCGGCTTGCCTCCGCCGAAGACGAGATTGTCGACGAGCCACGTCCCGTCCTGCTTCACCATCGGTACCTGGATGCTGTAGAGAACGTAGCCGTCGCCAATCGTCAGGTCGATCGTCACCGAGCCTGCATCGCCGTCGACCTGGCTCGCCGTCACCTTCTCGATCGATGGCTTGTCCACCCCGAAGTTCTCGAACTTCCCGGCGAGCAGGTCGGCCCGGCTCACGCCGTCGTAGAAGGCAGCAATCCCGTTGTCGGTCATCAGTACTGCCGCAGCTTCGGGGTCGCCCGCTACCTCCGCAGCAGCGACGCCGCGGATGGTCTTCTCCAGGTTTGCGGTCTCGTCGCTGTCGTCGTCGCCGCAGGCGGCGAGCACACAGGCGATCGTTGCAACTCCGATCAAGATTCGTGATGCAGTTCGCATTGTCCCTCCAGGTTTCTTGCTCCGTTGGTTCGAAGTGTGCGCCGGCGTCATCGGCCGACCAAGGATGCAAACGTGAGTCTTTGAGGGTGTGTTAGCCACACCGGCGACGCTCGAGCGAGTCGCAGGAGCGCGACGGTGCGGGTCTCTCGTTACTGCTCGGCGGTCAGCGGGTCATCTCGACCGGCCAGCCACCACCGGCGCAACGGGGTCCAGGCGTAGATGCCGGTGTCGTGCCCATCGCTCCACGAGATCGACAGCCCCCACGCTCCAGCGAACTCGGCGCTGGCAATCGTGATCGAGTTCGGCTGGCCGGGCCGTGGCCATGCAATGCCACCCCGCTCGCGCATCCCCCGACAGGTCGCGCACGGGCACGCGGCCCGAAGTTCTTCGACCGGGAACGCGCACACCACGCCATCGTCGAATGTGATCGTCACGCTTTCGGATCGTTCGATCGTGACGTCGACGACGGACGGTTCCATCAGCCGCAGCACCGAATCGAGAGCAAGGGAATTGGCACGACTCGGGAGGGGCTCATCTCTCCATTCTGGCGGCGATGATTGCGTTCGTGATCAAACAACAGCGTTCGTGATCAAACAACGGCGTCGATCAGCAACGCAAACGCGACCAGGCCGACGATCAGACCGTTGTATGCCGTGTGCGCTCGTGTCGATTCCAGAGTTGCTGCCTCGACGGAATCGGTTCTGCGAAAGGCGCGGAGATACGCCGACATGAAGTACGCCCCACCGATGCCGAGGGCGAGCGCCGTGCCGATCGGGATGCCGATCAGTGCATGGACAAGTCCGAACTGCACGATCTTGTACGCCCGGTGTTGCCGACTCCAGCCTTGCGCGCCGCGCCGGAAGATGCACTCCTCGGCGTAAGCGAACAGCGGAAGAGCAGGAAACAACAGACCCATGAAAACCGCTGGAACGAGCCACTCGAACAGTGTTCCCGAGGTTGCCTCACTGGAGCCGAACACCGGGTTGCCGTCACCCCCGAATGCCGACCACCATCCCCAGTCGAGCCCCGGAATTCGAGTCAGCAGGGTCGCCGCGACGATGACCCCGGTCAGCACGATCGGCACCGGCCAGATGTGACGCCACCGGATCTGCAGCACAACCGCCCGGATCAGCGAACGGCCATCCGATGCGAGCGAACGCCGCAAACCTGTGGCGAGACGAACGCCGACGAAGCCCAGCACGACAATCGTGACGACATCGCTCAGCTGCGCAGGCACCAGGTGAGTGTACGGAGGGTCCCGACGAGCGCAGGGAGGCGGTTGACGATGTGCGATCAGCCGCGTCGGGCAAGCGCAGTCGCGGCGAACGCATCGGCCGCACACGGTTCGCCGAACAGAAAGCCTTGCGCCATGTCGCAACCGAGCATCTTCAACCGATGCAACTGATCGGGGCCGGTGACCCATTCCGCCACCACTTCCATGTCCAGCGCGTGCGCCAGTTGGATGATGGACCGCACGATCGGATCGTTGTTGTTCCCGTCGCCGAGCGACGAGGCGATGCTGCCATCGAGCTTGAGCACATCGGCGTAGGAGTCGCGAAGCGCCGTCAACGACGACACTCCGGTACCGAAACTGTCAAGTGCGATGCTGACGCCGAACCGGCGCAGGGTTTGTAAGGCACGCGTCGTCGAGGGCTGGTCACCGTAGAGGGTGGTCTCGTCGAAATCGAGAGTGAGTTGCCCCGGGAGCAGATCGAGGTCGCGGATTGAACCGATGACACGCTCGACGAACGCACCCTCTGACATCTGCCGTCCGCTGACGTTGACGTGCACACTGAATCCCCGCTCGACGAGCTCGGCGTCGATCCAGGCACGGGCGTCGCGACATGCTTGGCGAATGACCCAATCGCCCATCGGCACGATGATGCCACTCTCTTCGGCAAGCTGCACGAAGTCGCGGGGCATGAGCAAACCGCGTTCCGGGTGGTACCAGCGCAGCAGTGCTTCGGCGCCGATCATCCGTCCGGTATGGGTGGAAACGATTGGTTGGTAGGCGAGGCGAATCTCGTCGGCCGCGATGGCCTGCTCGAGCGAGCTCGACAGGTGCTTGCGGTCGCGGGCGGACCGCATCATCTCGTCGGTGAACAGCTCACAACGCGAGCGACCTCGGCGCTTTGCCCGGTACATCGCAGTGTCTGCGTTGCGCACGAGTGCGACCGCTTCGTCGGCGGGGGATGACTCGAACGGGTGATTCGGGTTCGACAGCGCAACGCCGATGCTGACGCTGAGATCGACCTCGACCCCGCTGAGCATCAATCTCCCGCTCAGGGCTTGGCGTACCCGATCAGCGAGCTCTAGCGCAGTCTGTTCATCGATGCCGCCCTCGCAGAGAACGACGAACTCGTCACCGCCGATTCGGGCAATGACATCTGCGGGTCGGGTGGCCGAAGCGAGGCGCCCGGCGATGCTGGCGAGGAGTAGGTCGCCGACCTCGTGGCCAGAGTTGTCGTTGACGTCCTTGAGCCGGTCGAGGTCGAGGAACAGCACACCGACCTGCTGGCGATTGAAAGCCCCCCGCTCGAGCGCGTCTGCCAGTGTGCGCAGGAGCAGCGTGCGGTTCGGCAGCCCCGTCAAGGCATCGTGTGTGGCCTGATGGGTGAGCTCGATCTGGAGTTGAGTGGCGGCGGTGACATCGCGGATCTGGCCTGCCCAGAAATCGATCGCACCGTCGGCCGCGCGCTGGACGTATACGGTCACGCTCAAGGTGCGGGTGAGTCCGTCGGGGCCGCGGTAGACGGCTTCGCCGTTCCAGTCGGCACTGACCGGATTGTTGACAACTTCGCGGGGAATCTGATCGCGCAGCGTCTGCAACAACGACCGCATGGCAGGCTCGCGGACGAGGTCGAGGGCATTGCTGACGCCGAACAGTTTCCGAGCTGAAGCGTTGGTGAACGTCGGCGAGCCATGACGATCGATGACAAGTACCGCATCTGGGCTGGCCTCGAGCAATCCCGTCAGACGCTCGCTGAGTTGGCGCTGGTGGATCTCCTCGGTGATGTCGGTGATGCAACCGGTGTAGCCGACGTGTTGACCGAACAGATCGCGCTTGGGGTTGGTGTCGAGGCGCAGCCAGAGCAGTCGCCCGTCCGACGTCCAAACCCGAAAGCTTGTCGTGAGCGGTTCGCCGGATTCGCGAAGCCGCCGCCACGCGAGTTCGGCAGCTGCACGGTCGCCGGGGTGAGCATTTGCCCACGGCGCTGCACCGACTGGCAGCGCAGCGCCGCTGAGGGCGAGCTCGCGGAACGACTCATCGGCGCTGACAAGACGCCCCGACAGGTCGGTTTCGAACATGCCAACGGGAAGCGCAGTCATGAATTGTTCCCGTCCCTTCCCAAGTGCCTTGCGATAG
>JANOEM010000257.1:0-19698 GCA_031413195.1 Actinomycetes bacterium | reverse complement strand
CGTCTTGTCGCCCGGCGACGCGCCGCCGATCTCCACCACCGCCGCTCGACCTGCGCTGAGCATGCGGGCAAACGTCGCGCTGTCGATTGCGTCCTTGCCTGCGCCCGCGTCGGTGGAATGGCCCCAGATTGACCGCCGCTTCGACCTCGCTGCGAGTTTGGAAGTGGCAGAACATCTTCCACCGGAGCGCTCAGATGAGTTCGCGTCCCTCCTGTGTTCCCTTGCTGACGTGGTGCTGTTCTCGGCAGCAGTTCCTGGCCAATCGGGAACCGAGCACATCAATCTGCAGCCGCAAAGCGCTTGGGTCGACCGCTTTGCCCAACTCGGTTATCAGGCATTCGATCTCGTGCGATCGGCCGTTTGGAACGACGCGCGAGTTGACTTTTGGTACCGGCAGAACATTCTCGTCTTTGTGCGCGAAGAACGCGCCGACCTCATCAGTCGCGCCAGCGAGTTGATCGCGAAAGCACCTCCGACTGTCGATGTTGTGCACCCCGACTTGCTTCAGTTTTGGGTGCGCCGTGCAACCCGCCCGATATCCACGGGCCAGGCAATACGGCTGACGTGGACGGCTGCTCAGGCCGCAGTGCGGCGTCGAATTAATCGCCCGTGACGCCCCCACACGACGCTCTCACGGGGAGTTCACCACTCGTCTCCGTGCTACTTCCGGTATACAACTCTTTACCCACTATTGAGCGGGCCATTGCGAGCGTTCTATCGCAGGACTACACGCCAATGGAGTTTGTGATTGTTGACGATGGCTGCACGGACGGCACGTCGGAGTTCTTGACATCACTCACCGATCCGCGTGTTCGGCTTGTTCGTCACGCGACGAACAAGGGGCTGGTTGCGAGCCTCAACGACGGACTGGCTGAATGTCGGGGTTCGCTCATCGCGCGGCTCGACGCCGACGACGCCTGCCTGCCCGGCCGACTTCGCGCGCAGGTTGGTGTGTTTGTCGGCCATCCGGCCACGGCACTCGTGTCGTGCGCATACGAACGAATGACGGAAGACGGCACTTTGATCCGATTGGCGTCACCTCCTCAGAGCTGGTCGCACATGTTGGGACGCCAACTCTCTGGCAACCGTGTTTGCCATTCAACGGCGATGTTCAGGGCCGACGCGGCGAGGGCCGCCGGCGGTTATCGCCACGAGTGGTTCCCTGTCGAGGACCTCGATCTCTGGTTCCGGCTGACGGTGGAACCATTCAGCGCTCTGCCCACCCCGCTCGTTCAATGGTCAGTCAGTAGCACCGGAATCTCGTCCACGAGGTCGCAGGAGCAAGGGGAGCGACACGACGAGCGATGTCGGGCAGAAATCGCACATCTCGCGAGTCGAGAATGTCCTCCAGTGGACAGAACGAAGTCCAGGCCCGCGCTAGATGACGTTCGGCTCGTGCGACGGATCTCAGCTGCCCGCCGCGCACTCGAACGGCGGGTGCGCGCACGAGGCGAGTCCACCGTCGATTTGACGCCAGCGTGCCGATACTCGGTCCTCTCGCTACTCGCAGGGAGACCGCGCTGGTGGCGCCAGGTCGTAGTCTCTGTGTTTGCCCCTCGCATCCAGTTCGTCGGCCTGCGGCGCGGCGTCAGCGGCCGCCAGTACTAACGGCTGACATGGCCGGGACCCGACTATGGTGCGTCACTCCCGCACGACAGATGGAGGAGTCGTGGGACCTGTAGCGACAAGAATGATGGATCGATGGCGAGTCGCCATCCGCCCTCGACGAGCAATTGCGCGAGTTCGAGTTACCTTTGCCCTGAAGGACGAGCCGACAGTTGTCGTTGTCAATTGGAACTCGCTGCATTTTCTAACCACCTGTATTCGAGGGATCCGGTACTTCAGCCCACCCGGCACAAACATCATTGTTGTCGACAATGCCAGCACCGACGAGTCCGTCGCGTGGTTGCAACTAGAGGGAGTCCGCACCATAGAGCTGCCGACCAACGTTGGGCACGGCCCGGGGTTGGACCTCGGAATTCTCTCAGCTCGAAGTGAATTTGTCATCGTGCTGGACGTGGATGCATTCCCCATCGACGGCTCATGGCTGGAGGAGTTGATCCAACCACTTCATGCGGGTGCGACGCTGGTGGGGGCACGTGGAGGAGACTTCATTGACAACCTCGGACGCGAGCAGCCACAGGGCTGGGGGGGCAGGCAGTTCGTCCACCCGTGCTGCGCGGCGTTCCGACTGCGGCACTTCGTTCGTCAACGCCGGACTTTCGTGAGGTCGACCCAGAATGGACGCCTAATTGACCCCGGAGAGGCCTTCTCGCAGCAGGAGCAGGGCCACATCAATTTTCTGGAGCCGACGTCCACCGTTGGACCCGGGGCGCTTGGCACCGTATTTGGAGACGTCGTCTACCACAACTTCTATGGAGTCAGGCATCGTCGGCAGGGTACCGAGGAGATCGACGGCATCGCGTCCAGCAAAGCAGCGGAAGTGTGGGCCGCGAGCGTGCACCGCTACTTTGGCGACACGCCGGATGTGCCGCACTCTGAGTAATGACAGCCGGTCGGCGCCGACCGACCGGACTCGCTAAGCCTTAGCCTCAATCCACCGATGGTCAGGGCGTGAGGTGATGCGCGTATCCGCGTGAAAGGTCTCCTGGGCTGGGACGATTGTGGTCTCTTACATCAACAGCGGCCAAACCACAGGAGACACTTTCAGTCAGACAAGTATCGCGCGCCTTTGACCGTATCGACGTGTCATTCGATGATCCGAACCTGGTCGCGAACGCCGGTCTGTTGTTGACCGCAACGACCGGCTCGACTTGGAAGCAGCACCCGCGCAGCATCGCGAACGTCGAGTTGGGTGACGATCGACGTTGCAGCAAGGAGGACTGGGAAGCCGGGCGGCCAGTATGTCTCGGTCGGGTTGAGCCAGTAGCCCAACCCCTGGCCGGACCGGATCCACTCTGACGAGCCCACGTAGAAGAACGAATCACTCGTCATCCCGAGTCCGACTCGACGAGTCGCCCACCAGTTCACGACCACCGCAACTGCGACGGTCAAAAGCACGACCGTCCACTCCAACGAACTGGCCGATTCAGCTCGTCGGACGGACGCAGGTCGAGGGTCAGGCACCGGGCGATCATATGGCGCGGCTGAATCGTAAGCTGTTGACGTGCGCCCGATCGTTCACGGCATTCGCCTCAGCGTCGTGATCCCGACCTACAATCGGTCTCGCGTTCTGGCAACTGCGATCGACAGCGTCCTCGCCGGCATCACGGCCGACGTCACGGCCGAGATCGAGATCGTCGTGGTCGATGACGGGTCGACCGACGAGACGCCTGATCTTCTCGGCTCGTACGAACCCGGCCGGATACTCTGCGTTCGCCAGCCAAATCGGGGCGTGAGCGCAGCACGCAACACCGGAGTCGCTGCGTCATCCGCACCGTTCGTGACGTTTCTGGACAGCGACGATGAAGCGCTCGCCGGATGGCTGACCGCTATGTCCGGGGCTGCGCGGCGAGGGTGTGATGTCTTTTCCTGCGGTGCGATCTATCGATACCCCGAGGGCGTCACGAAGTCGTTCATCCCGCGTCGGCTCGGACCGGCATTCGGCGATCTGACGGCGCAGTTCCTTGCGGGGACCTTCATGGTCCGCAGAACCCTGTTCGATGAAGCGGGTGGGTATCGCGAAGGCTTGCGGTTCAGCGAGAACACCGACCTCGGGATGAGGATCGGCAGCATCGCCGAACGCCGGCGGCTACGCGTCGATGCCACCGGGAGCCAGTTGTTACAGGTGAACGCTCGACACCGACCCTACGACGCTGCCCTTCAATACGAGACGAGTGAAATCCTCCTTCCCGCGCTCGCGGAACAGTTGGCGAAAGATCGCAAGCTGCTCGCGACCTACTGCGACATTGCCGGAGTTGCGGCCTCACGGCTCGGATTGCACGGCGAAGCCTCCACAATGCTCCGCCGTTCGATCCGGACCGACCCGCTGAACTGGCGACACTGGGCACGGCTCGGTCGAGCATCGGCACATTCGATGAGCCACAGGTCCGGCGAACGGCGATGAGTACCCGCGGCACGGATCCAGCCGGGCAACCGCTTCGCATCATCGCCACGGTTCTCGTGTTCGACAACCAACGGGGCGCGAACGCCGTGATGAACGCGATCACTCACCAAACGCTGCAACCCGAGTCGACGATTGTCGTCGACAACGGCAGCCAACCACCCTTCGAACCGCCGGCTCGTGCTGTGGCCGACTCAACTCCGACGCAGCTTCGGCGGTTGCAGTCCAACGGAGGCGTCGGCGTCGGTCACAACACCGGCATCCGCGCTGCCGTTCAACTCGGCGCCGATTGGGTCTGGGTGCTCGAGCACGACTCGTTGCCAGATCCGGACTGCCTCGAAAAGCTCAGCACGGCCGCTCGCGAGCTGCCGTCGACGGTGGCCGTGGTTGCTCCCCATTTCGCACGGAATCGGTACGAGCGCGACATGTGGCGCGAGGCGATCGGCAGCGCCGTCGTACCCCTCGACCGCGCCACGTTCAACGGGGTGCTCCTGCGGACGAAGGCCTGGCAAACCGTCGGCCCGATTCGCGAGGATTTGTTCGTCGGTCTCGAGGACTGGGAATACGCGCAACGGCTTCGACGTGACGGATGGACCCTGCAACTCGTTTCGTCGCCGTCGGGCATTCACTCCAACCGCGGCGCCGGTCGATTTCCGACCTACTCGAGTCCGAACCGCCACTACTACAGCTGTCGGAACGAACTGCTCCTCGCAACCGGGCGAGAGAAGTTGCGTGCGGTTTGCCGGCAAGCCGCCGGGATACCGGTGGATTTCGTTCGATACCGATCTCTGCGCCAAGCCCGCGCCCGCCTGACCGGCTTGGTTCACGGCATCCGCGGACGGTCCGGCTCGGGTCCGCACATCATGTAGCCGTCCCGGAAGGCGGCGGTCTGTCCGACTTCTCGAGCACGAACGACCCGTGGGCGCGATCACCGGCGCGTTCGCGCGACGCGAGTCGGGTGAACCACGCGACTTCCGCTTCGGAGAGAATGGTTCGTGCTTCGGCGGGTTTCCCGCATCGGCTGATCGACTCGCTCGCCAGGTATTCGAACGCAGGCGTATGCCGGCGAGTACGGACCCGGCGAAGGCCCGCTCGCTCACATAGCAGATCGATGCCGAGGACCGTCGGGATGAATCGATGCAGGGGCATGTCGAGCGCCCACCAATTGTCCCGATACCGACGGAACACAGCCGAATCCGCGAGCGGCAACTCGACGACGACCGGCCCCGAACCCCGAAGCCGATCGCGGGCCGCAACCAACTGTGAAAGTGGGTCGTCAACATGCTCGAGCGAGTGGTTGAAGATGATCGCGTCCGCGCACTCGCCGAAGTCCTGCAGCGACACCCTGGCGAGCCGCATCGGACCTGTACTCCGCTCCTGGCGGAGCGGGAGGAAAGGATCGACGCCGACGAGATTCGAGAATCCGAATCGGTGCAGGTGCCGCAGTAGTGCTCCGGATCCGGAGCCGACATCCAGGATCAACCCATCGCTCGCCACCTGAAAGCCGCGAAACCACCACGACCAGGTCGGGAGCACACGATCGAGGGGCCTGAGCAGTGGTTCGACGGTCGGCATGCGGGCGATGCGAGCGTTGGCCCGGCCGAGTGTCACCAAACCCGTCCACGACTCCAAGTCGGTTCGGTCTTCGAACGAGTGGTAGTCGGACCGATAGAACTCGGCTGGATCCACGCGACCAACGAGATTGAGCGTGCCGCAGGTCTTGCATTCGCAGACCTGATGGCTCGAACCGTCTCGCCAACTCTTTACTTCGAACGACACCGAGGGAAGAATTGCCGCGCAAGCCCTGCATGACTCGTCGGTCAGTTGTGGCCCTGACTCCATCCCTGAGTCCATCCCTGAGTCCATCCCTGGGTCCATCCCTGAGTCCGTCCCTGGGTCCATCAGCGCACGGTACAGCCACGGATTGCCCGACGTCACAACTAGCCTGCCGCGAGGAGGATATGCAGTGAGCGAACGGAGCGAGCAGCGTGCGGCGGTCAAGGCGATCGTTCATCCCTACCGCGGGCGGATCATCGCCTTTGCGGCCACATCGTTCGCAGGCGGGGCCCTCGAAGCCGCATTTCTGATCGTCGTCACCCGCGTCGCTCTGGCCATCACGAACGGAAAGAGTCGTGCCGGGCTCTTCGCGGCGAGGGAGCTTCCGATATCCACAGCCATTGTTCTCGCAGGTGCGCTCGTCCTGTTACGCCTCGGCGTCGGCGCGATCGCTGCGTATCAGGCAACGGATCTCAGCGTCCGGGCGATGTTCGACAATCGTCGCAAACTTGCGACCGCATACTTGGCAACCTCGTGGGCAACGCAGCACAGCGAGCAGTCCGGCAGGCTGCAAGAGTTGCTCGGTTCGTACGCGGCCTCTGCCGCCGGAGTCGTGAGCACGTTCGCGGGAGCAGTCGGTGCAGCGCTCACACTCAGTGCACTGGTCATTGCATCGCTGGGTGTCAGCCCCATCGCGTCGCTCGTCGTTCTGGCGGCCCTCGCCATTCTCGGTAGCGCGATCGCGCCGATGCGACGGCGAATCCGGCGCCGGTCGCGAGAAGCGCAAGCTGCCAGCCTTGCATTCAGCACGTCGATTGCCGAGCTCGGTTCACTCGGTCTGGAGATGCAGGTCTTCGGCGTCAACGAAGCCTTCGCAGAACGAATCGATCGGTTGGCGGAGTCCGATCGGGTGACGCGGCGCCGGGCAGGCGTGCTGAACGGGCTGATCGCGCCCGTATACAGCACACTTGCCTACGGAGCGCTGCTCGGTGGTTTGGTCGTCGCCGCCGTGGTCGGTGTTGGAGAACTCTCAGAGGTCGGTGCCGTCATGCTGGTGATGCTCCGTTCGCTTTCGTACAGCCAGTCGTTGCAGACGTCGCTCGCCGGTCTGACCGCTGCAATGCCCATCGTCGATGTTTTCGAGGACACGGTCCGGCGTTACGAAGCGGACGTCGCCTGCAATGGCAGCATCGCCGTTCGTCATGCCGGCGAACTCGTCGCGCAGAACGTCGGTTTCGAGTACCCAGGAGGCGCAGAAGTTCTTCGGGGCCTCGACTTCCGGATTCGCTCGGGAGAAGTGATCGGCATCGTCGGACCATCGGGCGGCGGCAAGACGACCCTCGTCCAACTCCTGCTCGGGGTCAGGAGCCCGACCACGGGCAAGGTCCTCGCCGATGGGATCGACCTGACCGACGTCGATCGCAAGACTTGGACCGCCAGGGTCAGCTTCGTCCCCCAGGAGGCGCAGTTGTTCTCGGGATCTGTCGCCGAGAACATTCGGTTCTTCCGTCCGAACATTGACGACGCGATGGTCGAACGTGCCGCCAGACGCGCACACCTCCACGACGACGTCACTCGAATGGAACAGGGCTATGCATCGCCCGTCGGTGAGCGCGGGGGACGGCTCTCGGGCGGCCAGAAGCAACGCGTGTCGATAGCGCGTGCGCTTGCAACGAACCCTGAACTGCTCGTACTCGACGAGCCGACCAGTGCGTTGGACGTTCAATCCGAATCAATTGTCCGCGAGAGCATCGCGGAGCTTCGAGGCAGCGCAACGGTCGTCGTCATTGCTCACCGGTTGACCACTCTCGACGTCTGTGACCGGATCATGGTCATCCAGGATGGGGAACTCAAGGCATTCGACACACCCGAACAACTCGCGTCAGGCAGCTCCTTCTATCGCCAGGCGCTCGAGCTCTCCGGTCTCACCTGACCGACACATCACCCGCCTGCGGGTAACGAAATCGGCGAACCGGCGGGCACGGGCAGTTCGTCGAACTCGTCGTGCAATCGCCGCAGAACCAGCCGGTCCGGGCGGACATCACTCAGCCAGAGATCCCTGGCGGCCTGCTGCCTCGTCGCGCGAAGAACCGGATCGGCGAGCAGGGCGTCGCACTTCGTGATGCAGTCGTCCGGAGTTGAGAAGAGGTCGACTGTTCCATCGATCGAGAACGGCAACCTATTGAGGATCGGTTCCGAGACGATCGCGCGCGCCGCGGCAAGGTACTCAGCAACCTTCCACGGAATAGAACCGTGGAGCCCGGTCGACGAGATGACGATCGCGTTCCGCTGGATCATGCGCAAGTAGTCCACCTGATCGACCGCAGACGTGGTCACCAGATCCGGATACGTCGACGCCGCGAATGGACTCGATTGAAAACCGCCGAGGAACCGGTCGCCGAACTCCTGTCTGAGCCGGCGGATCAGCTCTGCGCGGTGATCGTTCACACGTCGCCGATGGTTCGGGTCGGCAGCATCGTGCGGTTCCCATGCGCGAACCTGGAAGACCACTCTCGGCTCGCCTCCGGGAGGCGCCTCGAAGGCTTTCCTCAGCAATGGACGCTGGCCGCGCAACAAACCGGACAGCGAACGACGAACGTCATTCGGTCGGCGGGTCCGCGCGGCGTCAATCACAGACCGGCCGAAATACAACCAACGCGGCTCCAGCCCGGACCGCATCGGTGCCACAGGACCGAGCGGTCTGCCCTGCGGTTCGGTGGCGTTTCGCACCCAACACGAGTCGGCAGCGTGTCGCCTCGCTGACTCGACCGGCGCGCAGTCGCTGACATCGACCCAGATCGTTCGGCGCTCGCGACGGTCGCGGTCATGGACGTCCAGCCACAATCCTCGCCCTACTGGAGCTGGCCGGGTGTTGTACACCAAGTCGATCGAACCTCGAGCGTGAAGGTCGGTGAGGCCACACCAAATGGACCAATGATGGACGGAAAACGGGTCCGGCCTCAACGCGACCACCCATCGAGCCGAGGTTCGCATCGCCATCGTGATGCGACTGTACAGTGGATCCCATGCTCGCCAGCGAGACAGCGTGCAACGCCGAGCATCGAGCGACTTGGGCATGACCGTTCCAGGTCGCGAACGAGAGTCCCGACCCGCAGTGTCCGTGTTGATGCCCGTGTACAACGGTGAACTTCATCTCGGGGCCGCCATTGACAGCGTGCTCGCTCAGACGCTCACGGACTTCGAGTTGATCATCGTCGAGGATGGCTCGACGGACCGAACACGCTCTGTGGTGGACCGGTACTCGGCTGACCCCCGAGTTCGGGTTGTTCGACACGATGCGAATCTGGGCCTCGTCGCCAGCCTCAACGACGGATTGAAGGCCTGCCGCGCCGACCTCGTCGCTCGTTTGGATGCCGATGATGTCGCCTACCCAACGAGACTCGAACGCCAGAAGGCAGTCTTTGACGAGCATGACGATGCCGTCCTCTGCGCCACCGCATATCGGCGCCTGCGCCCCTCCGGGGGCGTCGTGCGATCGGCATGCCCACCGACGAACCACGGCGGTCTCGCAATGGCGATGTCGACCGGTAACAGGCTCTGCCATTCGACGGTCATGTTCCGACGGACCGCTGCTGAGAGTCTTGATGGTTACGACCCCGCATGGTTCCCTGTCGAGGACTACGACCTCTGGCTCGGGCTGCTCGATGAAGGGACCTACTTCGGCCTTTCGACCATCGAGGTCGACTACCTGGAGAATCCGCAAGGAATCTCGTCTTCTTCGTCGACTCTGCAGGAAGCCAAGCACGGCGCCCGAACCGACGCCTATGTCGCCTCCGTTGTCGGTCAGCAGGTCGAGCGAGCCCCTCAGACGATGCGCGACAAAGTCCGCAGAGTTGGTCGTTTCAGGCGGGCATTGAGAGATCGACTCGAGCGGCGTGATCGATCAGTCGAACGTGTTCTTGGCGTGGATGGCGTGGATGGCGTGGATGGTGTGGATGCCGTGGCGTACCAGTTGGCCATGGCGGCCACAGCCGGCGCACCGCGACTGATCCGTCACCTTGTCGTTGCCACTACCGCCCCGGACATCTGGTTCGGCCGGCTCGTCAGGCGGCGGGAGTCCGTGGGTACCACTTCCGATGTTTCCACCAACCGACCAGCCGTCCAAGGTCGCGGCTGACGGCAGCGAGCCATTCGCATCGGCGCGCACGCGGCAACATGTGCCACGGGGCGACGAGCACGAGTTTGCCGAGTCTGGCCAGTGATCGTGACGGTCGCAAGGAGCCACGCAGATGCGCACCGCCGGGGAGCCTCTCCCAACGGGCCTGGTTGTGACCTTGTCGGAAGCGTTGACGCATCATCCCGGCCACGCCCGGCTTGAGCCGATAGGAAACCGTTGCTTCCGAGGCCCACCGCATTCGAAACCCGGCCGCGTAGGCCCGCATGAACATTTCGTTCTCGTCGCCGCCCGTACCACTCAGGTTGACGTCGAAACCGCCGAGTCTCGCCCACATCGCCGTGCTGAAACCGCAGGTGCAGCCATATGTGTTGTCGATGTAGGGGTCGGTGACGCGGTGGGCGGAGAGGTCAGGGGCGTTCCATATCTCGCGGGTGTCGAGCGTGTTCAGACCGCAGTAGTCAAGTCGTCCGCCGGCCCAGTGTTCGTCATCCACGGCGCTGGCTAGCGCCAGCACCCAGCCGTGATGTACTTCGTCATCGGCGTCACACAGCAACACGGTCCCGGGCTTCGCGGCCGCAATCCCCGCGTTACGCGCCGAGTTGATACCGCGCTTGGGCTCGGTGACGACTCGTACGGGGAAATCCGGTGCATCGAACCCTGATGCCACCGAGGCCGTGGCATCGACGGAGCCGTTGTCGACAACGATCACCTCGAACGCAACGTCAAACCGCTGCCGATGAAGCGCACCCAGTTGGCGGGCAAGGGTGCTCGCCGCGTCCAGCGCGGGAATGACGACTGTGATGTTCATCAGACGATCCTTTCTACTCGTCGTGGTCGGGCCGCCGGTACTTGCACCCGTTCGGTATGGTCGTGCTGTGGAGCTCCGAGACCAAGATCCGCCCGGCGAGTATGACAACGGCTTCTACGAGGCTCAAGCACCCGGCTCCGAGCTGAGCGCAACGACGGTACTGCCTCTCATCTTCGAACTCGTGCAACCTGACTCGATCGTCGATGTCGGGTGCGGCGTCGGCACCTGGCTTCACGCCGCGAAGGCTTTGGGCGTTGGGACCATACGCGGAATCGATGGCGCTTACGCGCAGGCAGCTGGTCTGCGCATTGCGGCCGACGAGTTCCGATCGGCTGATCTCCGGTCGAAGTTGCCGGTCGGGATCGAGCACTTCGACCTTGCGCTCTGCCTCGAGGTTGCCGAGCATCTGCCTGCCGAGCGATCACAGTCGCTCGTGGACGAGCTGTGTCAACTCGCCGACGTGGTCGTCTTTTCTGCTGCGATTCCGGGGCAGCGTGGGAGCGGTCACATCAACCTCCGGCCACAAAGCGAGTGGGCAGCGCTGTTTGCCACGAATCGGTTCAGGGCTTTCGACTTCGTTCGACCGCGGATCTGGAGCGACCCATCCGTGGAAACCTGGTATCGCCAGAACCTCATCACCTACGTCAACGAACAGCGGACCGAACTCGTGAATCGGGCGGCCGAACTCGAAGCGGAGTCTCATCGCGTTCTCGACGTCAGTCACCCCGAGTTGCTCGCCTACTGGGTGCGCAAAGCGACCGAGCCAATCTCCTTCGCTCAAGCCGTGCGACTCACCTACCAGTCCGTTCGTTCGGCCGCCGAGCGCCGCCTGCCCTCTCGATCCAACAAGCCACCAAGTTTCGCGTCGAAGGTCGAGCAATGAACCTGAGGACTCGCGTGGATAGTGCCCGTGGCCGTTTCTCAGGCGGCCAATCATCTCCGCGACGTTGACGGTTCAGACGCGTTCGCAGTCGGGCGAATCTCTAGATTGGACTGATGCAATTTCGGGAGGACATTGAGGGTCTCCGCGGGGTTGCGGTTGTCGTGGTGGTTCTCTTTCATGTGGGTTTCGCCGGTGTGGCTGGTGGCTACGTGGGCGTCGATGTGTTCTTCGTCATCTCCGGGTTCCTGATCTCGTCACAGCTGATCGGTCGATTGGAGGACCACGGGCGGATCGGATTCGTGGACTTCTGGGCGCGCCGGTTCAGGCGCCTGATGCCGCTTCTGGTCGTCACCATCGTGGGCACGCTCGCCGTTGGGATGGTGGTGTACTCGCCGCTGTTCTGGAAGCAACTTTCCCGCGAGGGCATCTCGTCGGTGCTCTACCTGTCGAACATCCACTTCGCGCGAGACAGTTCCTTCTACTTCCAGAGCGCGAGCAGTCCGCTGCTGCACACCTGGTCGCTGTCGGTCGAGGAACAGTTCTACGTGGCCTGGCCGCTCATCTTTGCAGTCGTCGGTCTCGTGGCGATCCGGTTCCGGCGAACGTTGACGACGTGTCTCCTGTCGGCGGTTCTGGTCACTTCTGTGCTCTCCTTCGTGATCGCTGTGCTCCTTGTTCGGCGGGGATCGCCATGGGCGTTCTTCAGCAGTCCATCGAGGGCTTCGGAGTTCGGCTTTGGAGCATTGACCCTGCTCGCGTCTCGGCGATGGCAACCGGCGCGCACAGCGGTCCAAGCAGCATTCGGCTGGCTCGGACTTGGCGCGATAGTTGTCGCGTCGATGACCTTCGATCAGTTCACCGACATGCCAGGGACTGCGGCGCTGCTTCCAGTCGTCGGTACCGGACTTGTGCTGCTCATGGGAAGCGGAGAGAGGCCGACAGGCGTAGCGCTCCTGCTCGTGGCTCGACCCCTGCGCTCGCTCGGACGCGTGTCGTATGCCTGGTATCTGTTTCACTGGCCGGCGATCGTGTTGACCGCCGCAGCGATACAGCGATCGAGCCGGTTCGCCACTTCGATCGCAGCCATTGGATCGCTCGGCCTCGCGTACCTGGCCACATCGGGCATCGAGCGGCCCATACGTCGGTCACGGCGGCTGGCGCGACCGACGGTCATGCTCGGAGCGGCCGGCCTTGCTGCGGCGCTGACCGTTGCAAGCGCGCTGGTCATCGACGGCATCGCTGAGCGCAAGCTTCGCGACCCCTACCTGGCATCGCTGCTTGCGATCCGTGATGGCCGGACCGAAACGGGCTCGCAGAACTGTTTGAACGAAACGCTTCGGGACGGGACTTCCATCTGTGTCTACGGCGACCCCGACTCCGACACGACGGTCCTTCTGCTTGGAGATTCGCACGCAGCGCAATGGGCACCGGCGGTGGAAGAAGCCGCCCGGCGTCTTTCGTTCCGTCTGATCGTCCGGACACGCGGAGGCTGCCCGTCCTATGCGGTGTATGTCGCCAGGACCGGCGATGACGAAGCCTCCGAGGCCTGCATCAGCTTCCGCAGTGAGTCCGCGCGACTTTTACAACAGATCGGCCCGGATCTAGTCGTCCTGACGAACGCCGATTTCACGTCACGGCTTCTGTCCAGTCCTCGAGGAAGGTTTCTCGATAGGGGCGAGGCGATCGAGGCGTGGGGCATTGCGGCGGCAATGCTCGCCGAGCAAATCACAGCGGCAGGCGCCGACATTGCCGTGATCGAGGACAACCCGACCCAAGAACGCGAACCGATCGAATGCCTAGCTCGTCACCGTTCGGTCACCCTGTGCTCAGTTCTCGCCGAGCGGGCCGTCCCGCCGGTCGCCGAGATCTCGGCCGTCGAACAATCAGCCCTTTCCAGCGTCCTGCCGATCTCTGTCTTTCGAACTGCGCCGCTCATCTGTGACACCCACCGTTGCTGGGTGGAGCGCGACGGCGTCACGGTGTACGCGGACCGGAACCACGTATCGCGCGAGTTTGTGCTCCGCCAAGCCGATGCGATCGCATCGTTCATCGGAACAGCACTGTCAGCAAATCGATCATAATGCACGTGGTCGGGCGAAGGCCCAAACGACCACCGGCAGATCAGGATCATGGCTCAACGAACGTCGCCAAGACATGGGCGCCCATCGATAAAGGTTGCCTCTGACGCACGCCGCATTTCCCCACGAGTGCGACTCGACCACCTCCATCCCCGCCGCAGCGAGCAGTAGACGGAGGCCGGCTTCGGTGAATCGCCAGAGATCCACTGGGGCCTCGTGGACACGGAGCAGAAACGGCGTCGCGACGACGATCGTTCCCCCCGCACGACACATTGCGGTGAGCGTCCGGGCCGCCGCCAACGGATCGACGACGTGCTCAAGCACCTGATTGCAGATCACTACGTCGAAGGTCTGGTCGATCGGCCCCGGATTGCACAGGTCGAAAATTGGGTAGTGCAGCGTGGTCGCCGATTTCCATTCGAACCCGTCGATGAAGTCGTGACCACTGACCTCGACCGCTACCAGTTCGGAAACGGGGAGTCGACCGAGCTGCTGCCGAATCGACTGCTCCATCACCACCCGGCACCACGAAGGCGCGGACGGCAGAAAGCGTCGCTCGAGACGCATCGAAACGCGAGCGGTCGTTCGGCGCGGGTGTCGAATCAGGCGCAGCAGGCGGTCCCAGGAGATGTCTGCTGCCATCACCCCATTGTTCCAGGTCAGCCCCCGGCCGTCAGCGGTTGTGAGGTCGTCGTGCCTTCCCAGTCGGGAGCGCTTCGCTCAGGCGGCGGTTTTGGTGTGGGGTGGTCCGTTGGTCATGATTCGTCCGTCCGGGAGGGTGATCGTGAGTGTGCGGTCGGCTGTCAGGTTCATCTGCCAGCCGTGGTCGTGGATCTTGTGGTGGTGCAGGACACAGATCGGGATCAGATTGGCGAGATCGGTCAACCCGCCGTGCTCCCACCAAATCACGTGGTGGATCGCACACAGATTGAAATGGGTGCCACAACCCGGGATCGCGCACGTCGCGTACAACGCTCGTAGGGCGCGTCGTTGGGCCCGGTTCGCGAGACGCGTCGCACGACCCAAGTCGAGCCGGCCCGGTGCGTGCAGGACGATCCCGTTACGGACGATGACCACATCAACAGTCGTGTCCGGATGCCCGTACAGGTCGCGCAGGACACGGCCAGGGATCTCGACCGGGATCCCCCAATCCACGAGCGGCCGGCCATCACTGTCGACAGTCGCCGCGTCGACAACGACAAGGATCGAAGCACCAGACCGTGACCCGCTGCTGGTGTTGTTGTTGTGGAACAGATCGGCGAGTGCTGCGGCGCGGAGCCAGTCCATCTTCGCGAACGGATCTGTCGGACAGTCGTCAGGTGTGGGTTGGGCCAGTCGTGTGTTGAGGGCGTCGGTCAGGCGTTGGGCGAGTCCGGTACCGGTGACCGGGTCGAACGATCCGCGGATGTTCCACATCCCGGTCACCTGATCGACCCACGTCTTGACACTGTTGTTGCGACGCTGCGCCCGCAACCGCTCGACCCCGGCTGCTTCTTCGATGCCCCGGGTTTGACGAGCCATCACTTTGGCGAACTCGTCCGGCGTCGTCACCTTCGCCTGCGCAGCCAACTCTGCCGACTTGGCGTCCAACGTAGGACGGAGTGCAGCGTCGAGACGTTTGCGGGCCCGGTTCGCGACATCGACATGTTCGACACCGATGTCACCGTCCGCGAGCGCCATCCCCAACTCCGGCATCGCCGCGGTTGTCTCAGCACGTTCCAACGCCTTCGTCCCGTCACTGAGACCGGTACGGGAGGCGTCGGCGAAGTCTTTCTCCGGGAACGACGACAACCCAGCAAGGGCACCGACAAGGCCGATCTCGACAGACCGGGCCCAGCTGATCAGACGCCGAACATCACCAATCCCGGCCGTCAACATGTCGCGATCCGCGACTGTCAGATCGACCCCGCCGACCCCGTCGACCAGACTGTGCACCGTCGCCAACTCCATATGACAACCATAGAACGGGGGTGTTATAGAGTCCCGGGAGGTACCTTGCCGGTCACCAGAGACCAGGTGATCGAACCCGATTAGGATCAACTCGATGGTCCCCGACGATGCCGGTCAGGCGCCGGCAATGAACTTCGCGGCCCATGGTTTCGTTTTCCGGTTGGGGGCAATGGACGACGACGTCGCACAGGTGATTCGTGGTCTGCTGGTCGAGATGGTGAAGCGCACTTCCGGCCCATCGGCGGTCGACATCAGCATTCACCGAATGGACGAGTCTTCGCTCGGCGACACTATGTATCGAGTGAGCTTCGATGGCGAGGACGTCTACCCATCGCTCAACCGAGGTTCGCTGATCTCACATCTACTGATTGAGGTCAACGCGCGAGCCGTGCAATTCACGCCCGACCGGCTGATGTTGCACGCCGGCACAGTCCGAACCGGCGCCGGAGGAATTCTGATCCCTGGTGCTTCTCATTCGGGCAAAACCACACTGGCGGCGGCGTTGGCGCTGCATGGCTCGGCGTTCGTGGCCGATGAAGTCAGTGCGATGCATCCGGACACACTCGCCATCGCGCCATATGGCAAACCTGTCGCCCTCCGACCGGATTCTGTGAAGCTGTTCAGTGACCGGGTCCCTCGGCTCGCCGGCCCGGGTTCGCCATTCGAGATCGACGAGCGATTCGTTCCCCCGAGCGACCTCGGTACGGTCTCGACCACCAGTGTCGAGATTGCCTCGATCGTGTTCTCGCAGTTCACCCCTGGAGCACCGCCGCGAATCACCGAGATCCCACCGGCGGAAACCCTGCACACCATCATGAGTCACGTTCTCGGCGATCCGATTGATCCAAAGGGGACCTTTCGCACGCTCGAAAGACTGGTTCGGCGGGTTCGAGGGTGTCGAGTCGAGTTCGGTGATGCAGATCAGGCGGCCGAACTCGTAGCGGCGTTCACCTGACCGGAAGCGCCTATCACTTGCCGATTCTCGAACTCACGCCGCCTGTACCGCCGCCACCAGCTCGCTGACCAGGCCACCGGCTGCGGCGAACGGCAGGTAGAACGCGACTCGATCGGCGACACCGTCGAATCGACGCGTCAGCTGAGCGGCGACCGCAGCCGGCGTGCCACAGACGGCAATCGTATTGAGGATCTCGTCGTCGATCAGCCCGATCATGTCGACCCATCGACCCTGCTTGGACAATGCATTCAATTCGACATGCAAATCGCCCCAGCCATGCGCCTCCAGCACCGGACGGTACGAAGGGGTCGAACCGTAGAACGACAGCAGACCTTTCACCCCGCCAACCGACGCGTTGTACTCGGCCTCGTCACGGCCGACGCAGATGATGGCTTGGCTGATCACTGTGAAATCAGCCCGGTCCCGGCCGGCGCAAGAGAGCCCGGCGAGCAGGTTGGGCAGGGTGTTCTCGGCGAAGAACTTCTCGGTGCTGAACGGCATCACCAGCAGACCATCGGCGACTTCGGCCGCCATCCGCGTCATCCGCGGACCAAGCGCGCCAAGCCAGATCGGTGGCGCTCCACCAGGATTCGGGCCGGGATTGAACATCGGAGTCATCAGCGTGTGTCGATAGAAATCACCCTCAAAGCGAAGCCGATCACCGGTCGACCACGCGTCGAAGATCGCGCGCAACGCCAGCACGAACTCGCGCATCCGGGCAACAGGTGGATCGAAGGCGGCACCGAAGCGCTTCTCGATCTGAGGCTTGATCTGTGAACCGAGACCCAACTTGAATCGCCCGCCGCTGAGCAACTGCAGATCGTTGGCCAGATAGGCGAGTTGCATCGGATTGCGCGGCAGCGCGATCGCCACATTGGTGTAGAGGTCGACGGTCGCAGCGGGCGCCGCGAGCGTCAGCGGAACGAAACCGTCGTGCGGACCTTCGAAGCTGAACACGCCGTCCACCCCGACCTCTGCGAGTTCTGCCGCTTCGGCAGCGGCCCCAGCGAAGGAACGAAGTTGGGTATCGATCTTGAACGTCACCATGCAGCACCGACCGTACTTGCGGCGCAGCCCCGGGATCGCACCGCATCGGAGGCTTTCGCGCCCGGGGGGAGCGCTCGAAAGCCTCGGGCGGGCGCGAAAGCCTCGGGTGGATTTCTGTTGCGCATTCGCCGAGGCCTGGTATGGTTGCCGGCGATGAGTCAACTGATCGGCCTCCTTCTTACCTAAGGCGAGCGCCACATATCGCGTTCGCCCACGCCCCTTGCGCCCAGCGCAGGGGGTTCTTGCTTTTTCAGGCCCGAAGCACCATCACGACAGCAGAACCGCAACCAGGAGCACACCATGCCACCGCAGAACGTCACACCGAAGAAGATGCCCTTCGAGAAGTACAAGCCGTGGCTCCCGGTCGTGCTGAAGGACCGCACGTGGCCGGACACGGTCGTCACCAAGGCACCCTTGTGGTGCAGCGTGGACCTGCGCGACGGCAACCAGGCGCTGATCGACCCAATGGATCCCGAGCGCAAGCGGCGGATGTTCGACGCGTTGGTGCAGATGGGCTTCAAGGAGATCGAGGTCGGCTTCCCCGCTGCGAGCCAACCCGACTTCGACTTCGTCCGCCAGTTGATCGAAGAGGATCTGATCCCCGACGACGTCACCATCCAGGTCCTGGTGCAATGCCGTCAAGAACTGCTCGAGCGCACGTACGAGAGCCTGCAGGGCGTGAAACGAGCGATCGTCCACTTCTACAACTCGACCAATCCGTTGCAACGCGATGTCGTCTTCGGCCTCGACCGTGATGGAATCACCGCGATCGCAGTGAACGCGGCGAAGATGGCCCGCAAGCTGGAAGAGACGCTGGCCGGCAGCGCGATCAGATACGAGTACTCGCCAGAGAGCTTCACGCTCACCGAACCCGAGTACGCGTTAGAGATCTGCCACGCCGTGATGGATGTCATCGAGCCGACGCCGGATCGGCCGATCATCTTCAACCTGCCGGCAACGGTGGAGTGCTACACGGCCAACGTCTACGGCGACGTGATCGAGTGGTTCGGGCGCAAGGTCCGCAACCGCGACAGTGTCGTGATCAGCCTCCATCCGCACAACGACCGCGGCACCGGAGTTGCGGCCGCAGAGTTCGGCGTGATGGCCGGAGCGGATCGGGTCGAAGGAACCCTGTTCGGCAACGGCGAACGTACCGGCAACGTCGACATCGTCAACCTCGCGATGAACCTGTTCGCATCGGGAGTCGACCCGGAACTGGACATCACCGACATCGACGCGCTGCGCCGGGTGGCCGAGTACTGCAATCGCCTGCCGGTACCCGCCCGCCACGCCTACGTGGGTGACCTCGTCTACACCTCGTTCAGCGGCAGTCACCAGGACGCGATCAAGAAGGGTTTCGACGCCCTCTACGCGACGGCCGCCGCCGCTGGTCACAAGCCCGACGACTACGAGACGTGGGGCGTGCCGTACCTGCCGATCGACCCGAAGCACGTGGGGCGCAGTTACGAGGCGGTCATCAGGGTCAACAGCCAGAGCGGCAAGGGCGGAGTGGCATACGTGATGAAGACCGAGCACGGCTTCGACCTGCCCCGTCGCCTGCAGATCGAGTTCAGCAAGACGATTCAGCACATCACCGAGGACAGCGGCACCGAGATCAGCATGGGCATCATGTGGGACACGTTCCAGAGCGAGTACCTCCCGCCCGCGCCGGCGATCAGCCTGATCAGCCACGAACTGCGGTCGTCCAGCGAAGGAAAGACCACCGAGATCGCCGCCCAACTGCTCGTCGACGGCAGCCACGTCACGGCATCCGGCTCCGGCAACGGCCCAATCGATGCGTTCGTGACGGCGCTGAACGAGGCGCTCGGTACCGAGATCGATGTCGTCGACTACGCCGAGCACGCAATGGGGGCAGGCAAGGACGCAACCGCCGTCGCGTACGTGGAGTCCCGCGATGCAGAGGGCAAGGTGAAGTGGGGTATCGGCACCGATCCGAACATCCTCACCGCGTCGCTGAATGCAGTCGTGTCAACACTGTTGCGTCAGCGCAGCTGACCGGAGATCGGCTACCGTTCGAC
>JANOEM010000256.1:0-1631 GCA_031413195.1 Actinomycetes bacterium | reverse complement strand
GTGCATGCCGTCGTGGTTGAAACCGACCTGGCCCAACTGATCCTGCCACGTGTTCGAGCCGTCCTCGGCGAACGGTGCCGAGTCGGCGAACAGCGGCGTACCCCACGGGATCAGTACTTCGGCGGTATACCCAGCCGGTACGACGATCGTGTCGGAGTCGCTCGGAGGAACCTCGGCGAACCCGAGGCCCTTGCGTTTGCGAGCGCCGGACGAGTCCTCGTCGTCATTCTGATCATCGTCGTCGGACCGAGTGATCCACGGAGTGTTGGCGCCAGCACTTGCCTTTCCGGCCGAAAGGTTGCCGGCAAGGAAGACACCGACGCTGGCCGCGACGGCACCGCCGATCGCGCGTCGACGACTGAGGCGGGATTCGATCAGGTCGGCGAGTTCGGTCGAACCGGTGGGGTTCGAGGGAGTGTCATCAGAGTCGTACATGGCTGGCCTCACAGTTGGTTGATCGGGTTGTACGACCGTGATGGTAGAGATGCGACGAGACCCCGTAGCAGGTTGGGCTTGAGGGTTTTCCCAACGTTCAACCTGCGTCCAGATCGCCGTTGCTTTGCAGTCGTTCCGACGTAATCTGCTCCCCATCCAGCGCCGGACACGCTGTCCTGAGGCGAACCGATCAGGAGGTCCGTGTGGCTCGGACAACGGCGGCAAGGGTCGAGCCGGGGTCGACATCGCCGGCTCCTGAGCCGCCGGTTGCGGTGACCCACAGGTCGAATCCGCCCTCCGTGTCGGACACGGTCACCGTCACCTCGCTGCCGGGATCGATCGCATGACGATGTTCGAGTGTGACGGTGAACGGAGCGCGTACCTGCCGCAATCTCGCAAGTTGCTCCTCGACGATTGCCCAGTAGACGGAGTTGTTCACGTGACCGAGCACGTCGAAGTCGACGAACCGGAGGGGCCACGGTTGAACGTACAGCAATTCGTTGGCGGGAGGGCGGCTGGAAAGGTGGAGCCGCGCGCTCACAATTCGTCCGCTTGCAGCCGCCCCGAACTGTTCTGCGAAGCCGACCGGCACCGGGATCGGCCGCATCGTGTTCATGTCGATGTGCACCCACAGAGTCGACGCGTGGATGCATCCCGTCGAACCATCGGCCCCGAGCACGGAGTAGCGCCTCTCGGCCCAGCGCGACCCGAGGCCGCTGCACCACGTGGCCAGCGATGTCATGTCGAGGTACTGCGGGAACTGCTCGACCCGGATGACCGTTCGTCGCGCTACCCACGCAGTCGGATTCGGGCTGCCTGCGTCACGGGAGTCATCGTTGGCGATGTCTTGCAGGTATCGGGCACAGGCGTCGAGCCGCAGACGGCCACCAGCGGACGCGTCGGCGAGCCGGACCCGGCGAATCGCATCGAACACCCGGCCGGAGCTGGGTCTATCCAGCAGCTGTTCGTGTTCCGCCATGTCGCCACCGCTCGCCATGCCATCGACCCTAGCCATCGACCCTAGCCATCGACCCTAGCCATCGTGGTCGATTCCCTCTGGCCGCACGGCTCGAGAACAACGCCGCGTTTAATTGCTTGCAACGTCGCAGGATCTGTGGTTTCCTTGTTCCCGGTTCGGCCAGAGCGCCGTGCCCGAGACCGAAATCCACCGACCAAGGATCCCACGATGAACAGCA
>JANOEM010000255.1:0-1906 GCA_031413195.1 Actinomycetes bacterium | reverse complement strand
CGGCTCCGCACGATCAGCGGATTTCGACTCCGCTCGATCACCGATTCAATTTCAACCGATAGGAATCCCCCGTGGCACAAGACGTGCTCACCGACCTGAGCAAGGTCCGCAACATTGGCATCATGGCGCACATCGATGCCGGCAAGACGACGACCACTGAGCGCATCCTGTTCTACACGGGCATCACCCACAAGATCGGTGAAGTTCACGACGGCGCAGCGACAATGGACTGGATGGCGCAGGAGCAAGAGCGTGGCATCACGATCACCTCTGCGGCGACCACCTGTTTCTGGGATAAGCACCAGATCAACATCATCGACACTCCCGGCCACGTCGACTTCACGGTCGAGGTGGAGCGTTCGCTTCGCGTGCTCGACGGCGCGGTCGCGGTCTTCGACGGCAAGGAGGGCGTGGAGCCCCAGTCCGAGACGGTCTGGCGCCAGGCTGATAAGTACGACGTCCCGCGCATTTGTTTTGTCAACAAGATGGACAAGCTCGGCGCAGACTTCTACTTCACTGTCGACACCATCATCAAACGCCTCGGTGCCAAGCCGCTGGTCATTCAGTTGCCGATCGGCTTTGAGAACACCTTCGAGGGTGTCGTTGACCTTGTCGAGATGCGCGCGCTCACGTGGCGCGGCGACTCGAAGGGTGACGTCGAGATGGGGGCGAAGTACGCAATTGAGGAGATTCCCGCGGATCTCGTCGAGAAGGCCAAAGAGTACCGCGCAGCCCTCATCGAAACCGTTGCAGAAGCTGACGATGAGTTGCTCGAGCGTTACCTCAATGGCGACACCGATTTCACCGTTGCCGAGATCAAGAAGGCCATCCGCAAGCTCACCGTCTCGAGCCAGATCTACCCGGTGCTCTGCGGCTCGGCATTCAAGAACCGTGGTGTTCAGCCGATGCTGGATGCCGTCGTTGACTACCTGCCGAGCCCGCTCGACGTTCCCGCTACCGAGGGACACGACGTGCGTGACGAGGAGAAGATCATTGAGCGTCGTCCGGTTTCGACCGAACCGTTCGCCGCGCTGGCGTTCAAGGTCGCGGTGCACCCATTCTTCGGTCGCTTGACCTACATCCGCGTCTACTCCGGCCAGGCTGATTCTGGCGCACAGCTCGTCAACTCGACCAAGGGCAAGAAGGAGCGCATCGGCAAGTTCTTCCAGATGCACGCCAACAAGGAGAACCCTGTCGATGCGGTGACCGCTGGCCACATCTATGCGGTCATTGGGCTCAAGGACACGACGACCGGCGACACGCTCTCCGACCCGAACAACCAGGTGGTTCTCGAGTCGATGACCTTCCCGGAGCCCGTCATCGAGGTGGCGATCGAGCCGAAAACGAAGGCCGACCAAGAGAAGCTGGGTATTGCCATCCAGAAGCTTGCGGAAGAGGACCCAACGTTCCGCACCGAGCAGAACCAAGACACCGGTCAGACGGTCATCAAGGGCATGGGCGAGCTTCATCTCGACATCCTTGTTGACCGCATGAAGCGCGAGTTCAACGTCGAGGCGAACGTCGGTAAGCCCCAGGTGGCCTACCGCGAAACGATTCGCCGCATCGTCGAAAAGCACGACTACACCCACAAGAAGCAGACCGGTGGATCCGGTCAGTTTGCGAAGGTGCAGATCTCGCTCGAGCCGATGGAAGTGACTCCAGAGAAGATCTACGAGTTCGAGAACAAGGTCACCGGCGGTCGCATTCCGCGCGAGTACATCGGCTCGATCGATCAGGGCTTCCAGGCGTCGATGGCGGTCGGTGTTCTGGCCGGCTATCCGATGGTTGGCGTGCGTGGCATCATCTTGGATGGCGCTGCCCACGATGTTGACTCGTCGGAAATGGCGTTCAAGATCGCCGGCTCAATGGCGTTCAAGGAAGCTGCCCGCAAGGCCAGCCCTGTTCT
>JANOEM010000254.1:0-5782 GCA_031413195.1 Actinomycetes bacterium | reverse complement strand
CGAGAATTTATTTCTGAACTTTGCGGATTACTTCAATCACTTCGAGGAACTCTTGAAAGGCGGCGCGCTACTTACGTCGTGATGATATATTTACTCCCCGGCCCGGTTTAAACAGAAGCGACGACATCTACTCGACGGGCTGTCCGCCGTACTTGAAGAGTCAGCGGATGTGTCCCGTCAGTCGAGCCTGGCTGTCGTTCGTCGGTGTAGTTACCACGACTCGCTGGTGGCGGCGCTCGACCCGCCGGACACGATTGTCAGTTTCAACTACGACTGTGTGATCGACCACGCACTTCGATCAAGTGATCGTGCGGTCTGGTCCGCGAAGTACGGCTACGGCTTTCCGAAGCCGGGTCGTATCGACAACTCGACTGCCGAAGCGTGGTCCTCCGCGGACGCTCCAACCGGACAGAACGAAACCATCCGGCTTCTGAAGCTTCATGGGTCGTTGAATTGGCAGGCGCTTCCGCCCGACGACGACAAGCCGATCAAATTTCGTCAGCGGTTGTACAAGCAAAACGGCTCCAAGTCGTACGAGATCATTCCGCCGGAGTTCCTCAAGGAGATTCAGCGCCAGCCGTTCGAGACCATTTGGGCGAAGGCGGCATCAGCTCTGCGTTCAGCGGAGGTCGTCGCCCTGGTGGGCTTCTCGTTCCCGCCCACCGACCAACTCGTTGAGGCGCTCTTCCGGATGGCGCTTGAGGACAACCGATCACTGAGACGGCTCGTCATCGTTAATCCGTCGCAGGAACACCGCCGGCGGATCCGCTCCGTTTGTTCTGAGTTGCTACAACGGAGAAAGACTCGCGTGGTTCAATTCGACACGATTCGCGACTTCGCCCCGCATGCCCAGCGACTACTCAACTGATCAATGTCGTGAGGGTGCCTGCGGGAGGATTAGGCCAGCGATCTGACTGGCTGCCTCGTCATGGAGGGTCGGGCTCACATGGCTGTAGATGCCCAGGGTGATCGCGATCGTGGAGTGGCCGAGACGTTCTTGAACGACACGCGGATGGATGCCCTCCTCCAACGCGAGGGTCGCCCAGGTGTGGCGGAGGCCGTGCAGCGTGAGGCGCTCGAGGTCGTACCGGTCGACTCGCCGTAAGAACTGCGCGCTGACTGCGTCCGGCCGCAGACATGCTCCGTCGGGTTGGTGGAACACCAAGCCCTCGTCGGCGAAGTCCGGGCCGACGAGCATGCGTTCTTCGAGCATCGCCTTGCGGTGATCTCGGAGGATGGCGAGGGTCGCATCATCGAGGGCGATCGACCGGCGGCCACTCGTCGTCTTCGGTTCACCGATGGTCACCTTGCTGCGCGTCTGGGTGATGGTCTGGACGACACGCAGGCGCCCGTGGTCAAAGTCGATGTCCTTCCAGCGGAGTCCGATCGCCTCGCCGCGACGCATGCCGGTCGTCGCAAGGAGCACCCAAAGGGCGAGGTGGCGATCGCCGTTCTCGCGTGATCGAGACAGGAACGTGCGCAACGTCGCCGCGTCCCACGCCTGAACACCGTCGGCCTTCTGCCCGGCGCGCGGCGGGTCGGCGGCGTCAGTCGGGTTACGAGCGAGACGCCCCCACCGCACCGCGTCCTTGAACGCGCGGTGCAGGATCGTGTGGACGTAGTTGACGGTTCGACGGTCGAGGCCCCCGGGCAGATCGTCCACGGCCCGATGCTCCGACTGTCGGCGCAGCAGCGAGGCGAGCGTGTTCTTCGTGATCTCTGATGCCTCCTCCGATTCGGCTCGCAGCCTCTCGGCCGTGGCCGCAAGCGAGAGGCCATCGGCCCGCAGTTCCTGCGCGCGTGCCACCACCTCCGGTGAGTAGCCGCGTCCGGTGCGCGAGGGCAGCCGTCGGCCGGAAGTGAGGAGCAGCGAGTACAGACCATTGAGCACTCCGGCGTCGACTCGCGTCAGCCTCGTGGTGCCAATGTGGTCGATCACGTGGTTGTGCATGTTGCGTGAGTAGGAGTCGAATGTCGATGGCCGGACGGTGTGCTCGATCGCTGCCAGCCAGTCCGTCAGGTAGTCGGCAACGGTCTGCTGCGTGGGCTCGACGTACTCGCCACGGTCGAACTTGGATAGCAGGTCGACGCGTGCCTTCTCGGCCTCCCGCCTCGTGCGGTAGCCCGAATGCCACTTCGATCGCCGCTTGCCCGTCAACGGATCCGGGTCGAGTTCGATCTTCACGTAGTAGCGACTGTCCCGCTTGATCACCGATCCCCGCATCGTCAGCCCTCCTCGGCGGCCAGTCGCAGCGCCGCGCGGAGATCATCGATCTCCTCGAGATCGTCGAATGCCCGGCCGGTCTTCACACCATCAGCACGACGCTGTCGCACCTGCGCGATGAGCGGACGGACGAGCTCGTCACCTTCCGCCAGCAGTTCGAGCGCCTCGTCAGGATTCTTCTCACGAAGCTCGGCGAAGCCGACCGGGGTGAGCTTCACCAGTTCGACGAGCAGCGCAGCCATCCCCATGACCACATCATCCTCCGGTCCGGCGAAGCGCGCCAGAGTCGCCTGCTGCAGAGCTCGGCGGCGGAGATCGATCTGCTTCTCCCAGCCGCCGTCCTTGTCGCCTTCGAACGCCCACCGCATCGCGGCCCATGTTTCCTCGGTGTCGGTCCGGAGCAGTTCGGTGATCCGATCCCGGAACGATGCGGCACCGTGTGGGGTACCCACGATGTGCGTCATCAGATCCACGGCGCGCAGGAGGTCGGGCTGATCGCCGCTGTTGTCGACCGGCTCGATGAAATGATCGCCGCAGCCGGGAGGCGGCAGGAAGAACCACCCGATCGGTCGACGGAAGCAGCGGGAGTATGCAACGACTTCGGCGACATCGAGGTTCCGACGTCGGTCGCTGTCGAACGTCTTCTCGACTGCTGACACGCCTGCCTGGTTGAGCTTGTAGCCGAGGTACGGCTCGAGGGCCTCGCTGGTGTGCGCCTGCGTCCAGCCTTTCTCCTCGCGGGCTCGGCGAAAGTTGTAGGCGACGACTTGGTGAACAGTGAGCGACTTCGTCGCCGTTGACTTCTTCTTGGTGCGACCGACCATGGGCGAATCCTAACACTTCGATACAAGAGTCCTTGACTTCGGAACCATAGTCGCGCGCATACTTTGGTTCCATTGTTAAACACTTCTGAAAGGTAGTGCGCCATGTTGGACGACCTCCCAGCGTTCTTGACCGTCGAACAAGCAGCCAGGGTGCTCCAGCTCGGCAGGTCGAAGACCTACGAGCTCACTGTCGAGTACGAGCGATCCGGCGGCAAATCCGGACTGGCGTTCATCTGGTTCGGCCGTCAGAAGCGGATCCCGCGCACCGTCCTGATCCGGCTCCTCGACATCGAGCACCAGCAACCACCCGCAGCCTGACCCCAACGCGTAACGCGACTGACCCAGGTCGAACGCGCTCGAAGGACGCCCGCTGCGCGGTCGACCGAAACCCCCTGATTCGTCCTGCCGGACGAATCAGCAACGTCCACACCAATGCACCAACGGTGAAGGAGCCCCAGCGATGCTGACGATCGCCAAGTGCCGCGACCTCGACTACTACGAACGTGAGGTCATCGAAGGACGAGAGGAGTACCTCTCCGAAGGTGGCAAGTCGCCGGGACAATGGGTCGGCTCGCTCGCCGCAGCCGACGGCTCGACCGGTCCGGCCGACCGAGACGCGCTCATGCGGGCCTTCGACGGAATCCACCCGGACGGGTTCACCATGACGGAGCACCGGCTCAAGGTGAACGGCTTCGATCTCACGCTGTCGCCGTCGAAGTCCGTGTCCCTGATTTGGGCACTCGGCTCACCTGATGACGCTCGCCACGTCGAGGAGGCGCTCTACGCCGCCCGCGACGAAGTCGAGCACTACCTCGAACAGAACGCTTGCTTCGTCCGCCGCGGCCACGCCGGCGCCGTCCAAGAACCGGGCAAGGGGTTCTTCGGAGCGGTCTTCCTCCACCGCACCAGCCGACTCGGCGACCCGGGCATCCACCTCCACTGGACCGTCTTCAACGTGACCGAAGGCCCCGACGGCCGTCGCACGGCCCTCGACGGCAAGGCGCTCTACAAGGAGCGGTATACGGCTGAAGCGATCTTCCAGGCGACCCTGCGCCGGGAACTTGTTGTCCGGCTCGGCGTCGTGTGCGACGAGGTCGATCGACATGGCGTCGCGGAGATCACCGGAATCAGCCCCCAGATGCGTAAGGCGTTCTCCCGCCGGCGTGCAGAGATCGTTGCGGAGATGGAGCGACTCGGCGTGCACTCCGGGGCTGGCGCACGCATCGCCACGCTCGCCACCCGCAAGCCGAAGATCACCGGCATCACCGAAGAGGAACTCCGAGCGGAGTGGCGGCAACGAGCGCTGGATCACCGCTTCGATCTCGACCGCGTGACACGCGTCCCCCGCACACCATCGCTCCGCGTCGACGACCGCGAGCTGTCGGACTCGCTCGTGGTGGACGACGCCACGTTCGAACGACGGAACGCTGTCCGCGCCGCTGCCCGTGCGGCCAGCCAGGGAGCAACCCTCGGCGAGATCACCACACGAGCTGATGGGTATCTCGCTGGCGACGAGGTCGCCGCCGTGGCAGCAGGCCGCTGGACCACGATGCGTGTCCTCGCCGCCGAGCGACGGGTCATCGCCGCTGCGAGCCGGGAGACCGACACCACCCTCTGCGTCGACCCACTGGCGATCGACGCAGCGATCGAGGCGCGGCCGTCCCTCAGCCGCGAGCAACGGCGAATGGTTGAGAGTCTGTGCGGATCGGGCCGAGCAGTCGACGTCGTCGTCGGCCGGGCGGGTGCCGGGAAGACGTTCACACTCGACGCAGTTCGAGAAGCCTTCGAGGCGAATGGGCACCAGGTGATCGGCGTCAGCCTCGCCGCACGAGCCGCACGCGAACTCGAATCGGGCTCGGGCATCCACTCGTCCACCGCTCACGCGTTCCATGGACAACTCGAGAAAGGACGACGTCGGTTCCGGCCGGGCGACGTGCTCGTCGTCGACGAGGCAGGAATGCTCGGCACCATCCTGATGGCAGATCTCGTCGAGCGAGCGACCGCCAGCGGTGGCAAGGTGATTCTGGTCGGCGATCCGAAGCAGCTCCCACCGATCGAGGCGGGCGGACTGTTCGCCTCGCTCGCGAACCGTGTTCCGATCGTCGAACTGGTCGAGAACCGTCGGCAGCGAGATCCGGAGGAGCGCTTCATCGCGAACGCACTCCGCAAGGGACTCACCGAGCTTGCTGTTCGCCGCCTCGATCAGCACGGACGGGTCACGATCGCACACAACAGCGACGTACTACGCGACCAGATGACGCTCGACTGGTTCGAGCAGCACACCACCGGCCGCGACGCCGTCATGGGCGCCGTACACCGGAGTGACGTCGCAGATCTCAACGAACGCGCTCACGCACTCCTCGAAACCGGTGGAGAGCTCGGTCCACTGGTCGCCATCGTGGACGAGCATCGGTACTGCGTCGGTGATCGCGTGCTCGGCCTCGACAACCGCTACGACCTCGGGATCCTCAACGGTGATATTGGCTGCATCGTCGGTGCCTACGCCGGGTCCATTGTGGTGCAACTCGACGCCGGCCGATCTGTCGATCTTCCGCTCGACTACGTGACCGACCATCTCCAGCATGCGTACGCCCGCACCGTCCACAAGACGCAGGGGCTCACGTGCGAGATCGCCATGCTGCTCGGCGACGACGCCCTCTACGCCGAGCTTGGCTACACGGCCCTCACGCGTGGAACGCAGGAGAACCGCGTCTACACCGTCGTCTCGAACGAC
>JANOEM010000253.1:0-13546 GCA_031413195.1 Actinomycetes bacterium | reverse complement strand
CGCCGCGGCTCCGAGAGTGCCGCCTGCGAGAACGATCAGCACCGAACCCCACCATCTGGGAAGTTGGCTGCGCGCTGCGACGCACGCGATACCGACGACCAGTCCGAGGGCAGTTGTCAGGGCGAGGAGGAAGATCGTCGCTGTGCTGAATTTTCCGATCGTGAAGCCGTCGTCGCTCTCGATGCCGCGGACCGAATCGGACGAGGTCAGGCGGAGGACGAACATTGCGAGTCGTCCTCCGACACCTCCGACACCTCCGACCAGAAAGCCCGCCCACGCGCCCGCAGCGCCGCCGAGCAGCATCCATCGCAAGACGAACAAGAGACTCCTGCTGGACTCTGCGCCTTCGGGGGGCAAGGCGAGCGGCCGGACGACCGGCGGGTCGAGCACCGCGGTCACGAGTCGGCTCCATGTGACGAGGACCATCCGGCCCAGAGCGCGACGAGGGCAAGTGCAGGTACGACGACGAGTGAACCGACCAGACCGATCTTGTCGACGGACTCGTATCCGTCGAGATGACCGAGGTGGAAGTACAGGTGGAGTACGCCTTGGACCAACCACGCGACTGCGACGGGACGCCCCGGACGACCCTTCCACACCGTCCATGCAGTCACGATGACCAGGGCGATGAAGAGCGCCCCGACGTCGCGCACCAAGTGCTCGTTGTAGGCGTCGCCTTCGTGGGCGATCCAGCCGCGACCGAACGGGAAGTCGTCGAAGAACGATCGCGGCGCGAACGCCGCCTGAAGGCCCGCAGGCAACATCAAGACGGCGATCAAGCCGAGAGAGCCCCGTTCGATCTGACGATGGTTCATCGTGAAGCGATCACTCCGCAGGCAAGGCGATCGCCGGCGTTCCCGGTCTTGGCCGTTGCGGCCGTGGCTTCGGCAGAGTTGGCGGTGTACTGGGTTGCTGAGGCTCCGAGCGGGATGTTGTTGAAGTTGTCGGCAGCGGCGTGGAGGATGACGACCTTGCCATTCAGTTCGCTCGGGTTGATCTTGTCGATCTGGAACCTTGTCTCCACACTGCCGTCAGCGTTGACATACACGACGGGCATATCGCCGACGTGGCGCGCGTGGGCCTCGCCGGTCGGGTTGTAGTGACCATCAGCAGAGACGAACCAGGTCTTCGGGTCCGCCGCGGGATCGGCCACACAGCCTTCGCCGTTGGTATCCGAGACAACGTCGTTGGCATGGATGTGGAATCCGTGGAACGCATCGATACCGGGTGCACCGGTGAGGCGCACACGAACTTCGGTGTGGTTGTTATTGGTCTTGAACACCACCGTGCCGATTTCGGTGCCGTCGGCAGTGGCGAGGGTGGTTCGCGCCGATCTGTTCTGGGCTCCCACATTCGCGGCCGTGATCAGGCCGGCGGCCAGCACCGCTGCGAATGGGATGGCAAGCAATTTCTTGTTCATCAGGCTTCTCCTTTGAAGGCGTATTCAGAACAGACGATGATCCAGGGCCCGGTGGGTGACAAGAAATCGAGATTCGTCATCACCGTGTCGCTCGGGAGTGTCTGAACGGTTCACGTTCATTGGTTGAAACCTACGGACTGTCGCGCAAGCGCACATCCGTGAAGTCACGGAGATTCGCGCGATTGTTTGCTGCCTGATTCAGCCGAACGTGGTGATCCTGACGACGATGACGGCGTTGACAAGCAATACCCCGGTACCCGAGTTGCAGAACTGGATCGGGGCGATGCCGAACCCGAGGGAGTTCGTCCTGGTGGTACCCGGGACGAGATTCAGGTTGGTGCTCAGGCCGGTCGTCACGAAGGTGGCGGTCACCAACTTGCCCCCCGCAAACGGCCCGTTGCCGGTTCCAATTCCATCACCGGGCGCTCTGACGAAACAAGCCCCTGGGGCGAGCGAGACAGGACCGGCGGAAAAGTCGATGGTGGCGTCACGGGTGGCCGATTTGAGGTCGGCCAGAGTCACCGATCCGTCGGCGATCTGGGAACTGCCGACATGATTGGCTGCCGACGACGCTGCGCTGATGTTCGAGTCGGTTTGGGCCTTGGTGTAGTAGCGATCGTCGTGATTGTGGTCTTCGTAGTAGCCGACGACATCGACGATGACATCGACCGATCCGCCCAGGTTGTAGATGTCGAATTGGCCCGTGGCGTTGATGTCCACCGTCACGGCGTTCGGGGTCGGTGGTTGACCCGGCTTCGGATTGAGGTTCGATGTCGTCGGTCTGGTGGCGCCGGTGGGATACACGGTGAGGAAGGTCTCGATCGTCGGGTTGAACGCGGTGACGTTCAGCGAGAGTGCCGTCGCGCCGGCCGGAATGGTGCAATTGCCGTTCGTGCCGTGCGCGGTGATCGTGTGGGTGCCGCCCGGCCCGATCGGGGTGTTGCGCGGCCCGACCTGCTCCGTGGCTCGGGTATCGGCGAGTCGGCACGGCGTGATCGGCACGAACGAAGTGCGCTCGCCGGAATCCACGACGGCGTTGGTGATCCCGACACCGCCTGCGCCGAGCGTGATCGCAACGATCGCGCCGAGGGCTGTCCAACGTGTCCTGTGCTGTGGGGTAGCTGATGTCATGGCCCAGACCATACGCAACCTCAGAGCCGGCGGCGACCACCTACCTTCGCCCGTCGGAGGCAGATCGCGACCGATCCGAAAATGACGAGCGTCAATGCCCACCATGCCACCGTCAGAGTTCCTCCCGTTTGAGGCAGCGCGCCGCCGGGCGGAAGCAAGACATTCGTTCCCGGCGAATCAGCAGGCGGTTCGGCCGAGGGCGTCGGCTGAACCGGAGTGGGGTTCGTCGCCGAACTCGTGGTGGTTGGGCTTGTCGTTGTTGGGCTTGTCGTTGTTGAGCTGGTCGTGGTCGGCTCGACTGCTTCGGCGGTGGCGATAACTCGGGCTGTTGCCGTGTCCGTCGCCCCGGCATTGTCGGCCACGATGTAGGAAAAGTCGTATGCGCCCGGCTGTTGGGCAAGCACGTGCACGATGCCGGCGCCGTCCAACCACGCTCGGCCATTGCCGCTCGCGAAGACCGATACGAGCGTCAGCGACATCGGAACGACATCCCGCCGCTGCGAAGGACCAGCCCGAGCCGCAGCATCGGGATCGACGTCGTTGGCCAGCAGCGCCGCCGGATCGAACGTTGTTTCGGACCCGACGGGCACCGCCAGGTCATCGTCGGCCGCGACCGGGGCGGCATTGCCGACGACCGTGACCGTGGCTGTTGCCACATGAGTTGGATCGCCCTCGACGAAGTAGGTGAACGAGGTCGTTCCCTGGAAACCGGGCGCCGGTGTCACGATCACCTCGCCGTCCAACCCCGTGACGACGGCGAGTGCATTCGGCCCGGCGGTCGCAATGGTCATCTGACTCGGTGGTGGCAGCTGTTCGATCTGAATCGGAGCAAGGGCGCCGCCCACGGTCGGCAAGGTGAGCGTGGTCGGCGTATCGGCGGGCACGACAACGCCGTTCAACGGAGCAGCTACCGGGAGTGGAATCGGCGCGATGTCGTCGGCGCCTGGCGCCGGCTGGTCGCTCGGCCCCGTGACGGTGGTGATGTCGATGTCGACGGGAGCGTTGCCGTCGTCGGGAGCAGCGGCGGGATCCACGGTCAGCAGTGGAGGGCTCGTCCCGGGGCCGCCCCCGGTGCTGCGGATCACCCAGTCGAAGGACCGATCGTTCACTGTGCATGTGCCGACCGGACGGTCGGCCGGCACCTGGTCCACTGCGCCTGAACCGAGCTGGAACAGCACCATGTCGGAGCCGCCATATGCACACTGGCCGTCGGGCGGGCGGTAGAGGGTGCCGTACGGAATCCCTGCAGGAGAGACCTTGAACTTGTTCGGCCTGATGGTGACGTAGACATCGGGCTGGGGCATCAGCCGAGTGAGGGTGCCGTCAGCTGGATCAAGGCGGAATACGGTCCACAGGTTGGGGCTCGATCCGAGTCCGCCACCTGGGTTGAATGTGGCCAGATTCTCGAATCCGCGGGACACGAGCAGCGTGTCACCGGACCAGTCGATCGAATCGTAGAAGTCGGTCTGCCACAAGAACCCCGTGTAGCCGCCCGTTCCCGGGATGTAGTTCGGTCTCGGCGAGACCACCCGCATCGACGATCCATCGATCGCAATCACGACGACCGCCGAGTAGTCGAACGTGATCCTCGGAGTCGGCGCGCTGTCTCCATACCTGACCGGTCCGAGTAGGGCCATCGATTTGCTGTCGGGTGACCAGCGCGGACAGGAGTCGAGGCTGAACTCTCCCCCATTCGGAACGATCCCGAGATTCGGCACCACCGTGGTCGTCGGGAAACTCGGGTGCATGGTGAGCAGCGGTTGACTGCCCGAGGTGACGAGTGCCGATGGTGACGCCCAGCCCGTGACGGTGCGGTCAGCGGTCCAGACGGTATCGCCGCCTAACCATGCGAGCTTGTTGCCATCAGGGCTGAGCGTGGGACACCGGTCGTCGTTGCTCCCGGCACTCTGACCGAACGCGTTCGTCGGCCAGAACGAGGTATCCGATGCAGGCGGCGTGATTCGCTGCAGATCACTGCCGTCGGGCTTGGACGACCAGATCCGAAAGCCGCCTTCCCATTGCGAGGGGTCGGCTCCGTCGAACTCCGTCGCCAGCAGATTGGCAGAGAAGTAGATCCGATCGTCAGGGCCCCACGCTGGATCCCGGTAGTTGACCGGACCTTGCGAATCGATCTCGAGCGGCAGCGCGAGTTCGACAACATCGGTGCCGTCAGGACGCATCGTCATCACCCGCCGACGAGAAAGAGTCGTGGACGTCAGGTCGCGGATGAACACGATTCGTTCGTCGCCGAGCGAGACGTCGGGCTCTGCCGAGAAGGCGCCTGATACCGCCTCGGCGAATCGGAGGCCGTCCGAGACCACGACCCGCACACGCACGGCGGCCCCACCGATGTCTTGGGGTACGGGCTCGGTGATCGTCTCGGTGGTCACGCCTGTGGCCAACGGGTGCCAGGTGACACCGTCGTCGCCGGAGATGAACACGCTGGCGGTGAGCGGGTCGCCGTCCGGATCGCTGGCGGTCCATTGGACAGTGAGTGGAGAGCCGCGGGGAAACCTCGATCCGGCGACCGGATTCGACAGAACTACGGTTGGTGCGCCAGACAGTGGCATCGTTTCGACGACTGCGCCGTCCAGGGTGAGTAGGAGCGAGACGGCACGGGAATCGAGTTCGACCCTGGTCGAGAAGCCAAAGCCGAACGGTTCCGATGGAGGCATCACACCGGCGCCATACAGTCCGCCGGCGGCACCGAGTCCGACCGGGGTCGACGCCACGACATCGCCGTTGCCATCGACTTGATCGACCGTCATCCTCGAGAAGTTCAAACTGGTCGGGGCGACGGGATCAGTGGCGCTGCCGGAGCCGGCCGCTATCCACCGGCCGCTGCTCACGCCCCACCCCTGAGCAGTGCGGCTCACCGTGCCCCGCACCCATACGCCAGAACCGTTGGCATCGAGCGGCTCCGGAGCATGGGCCGGACCGCCGATGGTTGTCGCAAGTTGATCCCAGTTCGCTCCGCCCGTCCACGTCGGGTTTTGCACCGTCTCTGCCATCCAGTCGGTCCCCGCTCGATTGAGCCGAGTGTCGACACGAGCCCCGAAGGCGGGAACGAGCGTCTTGGTGTGTTCGACGCCGTAGATGTGGGCCAACTCGTGCGACATGGTTTCAGGCGGTGCGGTTGCCTCGAGGATCACGCCCCGCAAGCCCGGAACCGCCACGCCGACCGCGCCGGCCGCGGCAGTGCTCAGCCAACCCCCGGGGACCACCAACACCATCGCGTCGACGCCCGAATAGCGGGCCATCTCATCCAGAATCGCGAGACCCGCCAGAAGCCCCGGCTCGTCCTGGGTGATCGGCGGTTGGAGCCCACAGAACAAGTCGGCATGCACACCTTCGGCGTCGACCGGCATTGCTACCGAGGCAAACGCGGCCATCCGTTCGGCAACGCTCTTGATCGTCTGACACGACACAGTCGATCCGCCAAGTCCGGCGCGGCCGACCATCACGTCGAGCGGGCGGGTCGTGATCGCCGATGGCGAGATCGCGACGGCGGTATTGCCGAGATTGTCGATGTTGTCGCTCGTAGCTGCGCCGATCGGGTCCGAGACCTCGACGATCGCGTTGACGATCTCGCCCTCACGCGCCGAGAAGGCCGAACCGACCGGCAACAGCACAACGTTGCGACCCTGGGTGAAGTTGATCCGTTCCGTCGTTGCCGGCACAAGCTCTCGCGAGATTCCGCCGGAGTCGGCAGTGACGGTCGTGGTCACATCGAGCGCCTCCGGCCCGGAGATCATCGCGTCGATGGTGGCCTGCACCAACGTGTCCCTCCCCGCGACGAGAAGCGAGGCATCGGCGGGAGCCTGCACGATGCGCACCTTGCGCACCGCCGCGTTCGGCCGGACCGCGATCTGTGCCGCAAGCGTCTGCATATCGAACGCACCGACTCCGGAGAGTTCGGTCCAGATCCCGACGGCCGCCGTTGCATCGACCGCCGGGGGGCCGGCGGGGAACAGCAAACCATCGCCGAGGGCGAGCCGGTCGAGGCGCCGGACGCCGCGCGCCAAGGGCGCACCCCCGGTGATGTCGACAGCAGCCGATGTCAGGGTCTCGTAGGTGGTCGTCAGAACCATCATGTCCCCGAGCGCGTTCGGCCCGACCGCTGCACCGGGTGAGTTCGTCGGCGCCGGGATCACGAGCGAGGCCTGCAAGTCGGCGAAGAGGGCGGAGCCGTACACCTTCTGACCTGTCGGATTCGGGTGGAAGGCGCCGTTCTCGTCGTCCTGTTCCCTGATCGACTCGACGAGTTGAACAACCCAGTGATCGGTCGCGCAGTAGCCATGGCGGAAGAACTGCCGGGCGATTCCACCGACGTACCGCCATCCGGCCGAGGCAGCGGCCGCCCGGCCCGTCGCGTTCAACGCCGAGATCACTCCGTCGCGGGCCCAGATCGCTTCGTCGTCGTCGATGAGACCCGGTTGGCCGTCGGGTAGGACGGCGCAGCGCATCTCGGTGACGCCGAGATCATCCGAGGTCGGGTCGAAGTACTCGGTGAGGCGTACCCGATTGGCCGAAATGTTCAGGCCGGCGATCGCTGTGGCCAGCCGGGCATAGCGACCGGGGAGCCCCGCCAGCCGACCTTCGAAAACGGTGCGCGTCGACGATTGGTCGCACGAGCTCAGCGTGACGGGGTTGAGACAGTTCTTGAGGACCTCGGAGAACTTGACGTCGTTGGCGCCGATCGAAACGAGCAGCGCGTCGACCGGGCGGTTGCCGACGAGAGTCGTCATCTGTTGGAGTTGCGACGGTCGCAGCGAGCCTGGGAATTGGACAATTCCCCCGTAGCTGTCGATCAGCCCGCCGGTCGCCGGGTCATCCGCCAACGCGACCTCGGGAACGTCGACGATCGCTGCCCCGGAACAAGCAAGTTGGACGAACGTCACCGAGCTCCGCTGATCTGCGGTCTCCAGCCGTTGTGCAGCCAACGCCGGACCAGCGCGGGATGATCTGTGGCACGAACCGTTCTGCCACGTCGCCGTCACCGACCCACCGGCGTGCGGGCTGCCCTCGCCGGAAGCAATCGAGTCGCCAATCGAAACGATCAGGTGATCGTGCGGTGCGACATCCTGCTCGACCGATGATGTCGTTCCGACGTCATCGTCGACGGTCAGTTGAACCTTTGCTGTGGACCCGTCATCGACGGTGATCGTCGTCTTGCACAGCAGCGGGCCTGAGTCGTGCAGGTTGCCGTCGACCATCCAGGTGAAGTTCGTGATCGTCCGCCCCGCGCTCGGCTTCGACTTATTGCATGCATCGAGCGTGACCGTCATTGCCTGATTGGCATAGACACGCAGTTGATCGACCGCGTCGTTGCCCGAACCATTGGCAGGCTCTGGCAGGTGATCGCCATCGGTGTCGATGTATCGGTCGGGAACCGACCAGTCGAATCGGGCCAACGGCCGACCTTGCGGCGGAGTCGCTATCGAGAGATGAACCTCGGATTCGGACAGGGGCGTCGCGCCGCCACTCGACGAGACGGCGATGGCCGCTGAGAACCCTGATCCTTGGTCCGAACTCGTCGACACCCATGTCGTTCCCATGCGATCCGAGACGGCGACGGCGACCGTCCCGACCGCAGCGTCGATCGTCGCCGACTGACCGGCCGGCATCACGACGACCGGAGCGCCGAACGGGGCAACCCCAGCCGCGGAGAGCACGGACACTTGCGCTGGGTTTGCGACGGGGTCGGGCGGCAGATCGACGAGCAACACGTGAGAGGACCCATCGGCGGTAGCCACCGATGGATTCTCGAACCGTGGACGTCGGACCGTCCGCAGCGGACCAACCAGCCTGAGTTTCGCCGTGACGGTGCCGAGCACGTAGTCGGTGCCCGTGTTCGGTGCATACGCCCGAAATGCCATCACCATCATTTCGTCTGCGGCGTCGAGTGAGGCGCCCCAACCGGCATACGTCTCTCGAGCGAACATGCTTCGGCCGCTGTCGCTCGTGCCGCGAAGTTCCACGGTGGTTTGACGCTGCCAGGCGACCCAGACGCGGTCATCGTCCACCGCGACGCGAACGCTGAAGGCCTGCGTGTCCAGACGCAGCGGTTGGCCCCAATTGAGCCCCGCATCGGTCGACGTGACGAGGTACGGGACCTCCTCGCAGAAGCTCAGTGAAGTTGGGCACCAGAGACCGATGAAGGTGACCGCCACCCGATCTCCGTCGACCGCGATCGACGGCCGAGTCGCGCCACCGCCGTCCCCACGGAAGAGTCCGCGGATGGTCCAGGTCTCCCCGCCATCCACGCTGCGCCGATAGACGGCCAGCTGATTGGCACCGTCCTCGCGCACGACCGAGTGAAACGTTCCCCGACCGTCGGTGACCACGGCTCCGAACACCGACTGGCTCCCCATGCGAGTCGACATGACAGGGTCGAACGTCGCCGCAACCGCCTTTACGTGCGGACCGAATGATGCATCGACTGATGCATCGACCGACAGGACCGAGGCCAACAGGACGAGCACGAATCCGACCCGCGCAGACTTCGCGAACGAACTGCGCGTGCCGAATCGAGTGCCGCCCATCAGCAGATCTTGGGCCGCCCCGTTCGTTCCCGCATCGGGTGAATTCCCTATATCTGCCGAACGCCCTGCGGGGTTTCGATATGGTGCATTCGTGCAGGGTCGCGCGACCGAGCAAGCCCTACTGCGCGGCGTGATCGAGCGCACCAGGTTGGGCGCACCCGAGGTGTTCATGCTCCGCGGGGCTGCCGGCATCGGGAAATCGACCTTGTTGAACGATCTTTGTGGCTCGATCGACGACGCACTCCTGATCACGGCGACCGGCATCGAGAGCGAGCATCGACTTCCGCTGGCCGGCCTGATCGAAATGTTCCATCCACTCCGCGCCTGGCTCGACCTTCTGGAGAGTCCACATCGCGAGGTCTTGATCCGAGCAGTCGATCGAGGAGAGTCGTCCTCGCCTGTGGTGCTCGGTCTTGCCGTACTGCACTGCATCGAACTTCTCGACAAGACTCACAACGCCATCGTCGCAGTGTTGGACGACTTTCATTGGTTCGACGAAGAGTCCGCTTCGAGCATTCAGTTTGCCTTTCGGCGACTGACGAACGAGAGGGTTGCATTGTTGCTGGCAGCGCGGCCAGGCGAGTCGACCGGGTTCGCCAGCGGGTTCGCCGGCGTGTCCGTGACAGACATCGGAGGGGTCGATGACGCCGCAAGTCACTGGATCCTGTCGTCATTCGGAGACGTGTCGTTGTCGGTGGCCCGCACGGCCAGGATCGCGTGCGGAGGGAACCCACTCGCGCTCGAGCAGCTCGGTCGAATCCTGTCACCCGAACAGCGCCGCGGAGTGCTCCCTCTCCCTGATCCGATTCCGATGGGCGAACGGCTGACTTCGGTTCTGCAGGCGCGAGTCGCCGATCTCCCCGATGCAACACAGCGTGCCCTTGTCGTGCTGGCACTCACCGGCGGGACGGATCGCATCTGGGCCTCGAGCATCTTCACCGCTCTCGGCATCTCGGCAGGCGATTTCGTTGCCGCTGAAGACTGTGGTGTCGTGGTCCGCGAACCCGGAGGTTTCGTGTTTTCGCATCCGCTGCTCAGGTCGGCCGCCCTGGCTCAGGCCGACGACGCGCTCAGGCGCGGAGTTCACCGAGCGGTCGCGCGATCCTTACCCGCCGACGAAGTCGAACGACGCGCCTACCACCTCGATCTCGGTTCCGAGGGCTCGGACCCCACCGCCGCCGAAGTTCTGGAGCAGGCGGCGGGTCTCGCCGCCAAGCGCTGCGACTTCCACGCTGCCGCAAGGGCGTGGGAGCGCGCTGCGCGGCACTCGGCGACGCGGATCGACACAGCCCGCCGGCTGGGCGAAGCCGGCTCGGCGATGTGGCGGGCCAACCGACCCGATCTCGGCATCCCATTCAGCGAGGAGGCATGGGGGCTGCTCGAACCAGGGGAACTGCGGGCGACGATCACCCTGAACCTCGCCGACATGATCTCGTTCTGGCAGGACTCGACACGAGGCATCCAGCTGCTGATCGACGAGGCTCGATCCATCGATGACCGATCTCCGGCCGTAGCCGCGTCGCTCCTCAGCACAGCGGCGAACCTGGTTGCGCTGCAGGGCGACTTCAGACGAGCGGTCGAACTCTCGGTCGCGAGCGAAGGAGTCGCTCGACTCGCCGACGCCGAAACACAGCTGGGATGCCGAGCACTCACCACTCATCTCCGCCTCCTCCACGGAGAGATCCGAGACTTGGACGACTCGTTGCCGGACTTGGCGGCGCTTGCCACGTTCGTCGGGCCGGGGTGTCCGGAGTCCCTGGTCACGCTCGGGCAACTCGTGGTCTTCGATCGACTTGCCCTCGCGCAGTGGGAAGGAGCCGACGAGTTGGCGGCCCGGGTGATCACCGAGGCTCGAGCCGTCGGTCTGCGCGGCGTCGAGATCTTCACGCATGCGATTCGAGGCGAGGTGGCCTGGCGGCGTGGGCGCTGGATCGAGACACGCGCGGAGTCGTTGATCGAGATCCAGCACAACGACGAGTCCGAGGTGCCGGTCAGTTCGTTCGGCCACGCGACACTGGCTCGGGTCGAGGCCGGCCTCGGTATGGTCGAGTCGAGCAAGCACAACGCCAGGTTGGCAATCGAACAGGGACAGCGCGTCGGGCTCGGGGCGCTGGAGGCGTGGGGGCGCCACGCCCTCGCGCTCGCCCTGATCGCCGAGGATGACTACAGCGGAGCCGTGTTGAATCTCGAATGGATCAGCGACCTCTGCACTCGAGGCGAGATTCGCGAGCCGGGCACGCTCTGGTGGCAGGGGGACTTGGTCGAAGCCCTGTGGCGTCGTGGCCGCGCGGGCGATGCGCAGCGAGTCGTGGACACGTTGAAGGTCGATTTCGAGCGAACCGGGAGCGGTTGGGCTGCCGCCATCGCCGCCCGAGGTTCCGGGCTCCTTCTCTCCGATGCGTCAGCGCTCAGGGAATCTGCCGCCATCCTCGATCAGATCGAGGCGCCCTTCGAAGCCGCGAGGAGCAGGGCTCTCATGGCGGAGATCGCCGACCATCGGCGAACCCTCCCGGAACTCGAACAAGCGCTCACCGTGTTCGAGCAACTCGGAGCCCGTCCATGGGTCCGACGCACATCGCGCCTTCTCGGCACCCGCTCCGAAGCGGAGCTGAGATCAGAGGCCGCCGTCAGCGTGCTGAGCAAGGCAGAGTTGCGGGTTGCGCTGGCCGTAGCGCGCGGCATGTCGAACCGAGCGTGCGCTGACACGCTCAGCCTCAGCCCGAAGACCGTCGACGCGCATCTTCAACACATCTACCGCAAGCTCGCGGTGAACTCGCGGACAGAGCTCGCGCTCTTGATCGATCGAAGCGTTCAACCCGTTCGTTCCCGCAAGTAGCGGCAGAACCCGACCGGCCCGAAGATCCACCGACCGTCGATTCTCCCTTCCCGGTGTTCGCCGAGCGTGTGACAGACTTCGGCGATGATTGTTCTGCGGGTGGCGGCCGTGGTGTTCGGGGTAGCGATCGTCGGTTTCACCCTCGGCTCGACGATCAAGACCGTCGTGGTCCCTCGCGCGATCGCATCTCGGCTGACCCGCGTCCACTTCCTGGCCTTCCGGCGCTTGTTCGATGCGTTCACCCAGCCATCGCGTCCGTTCGAGACACGGGACCGGATCATGGCCCTCTACGCACCAACGTCGCTGGTCGCCCTTCCCGCAACCTGGGTGATCCTCGTTGTCTCCGGGTTCACGCTCGTCTTCTGGGGCTTTGGCGCAGGTTCGCTCGCGACCGCGTTCGAAACTTCGGGATCATCCCTGTTCACGCTCGGCTTCCTGCGACCCGAAGGCGTTGGGCTGCAGACGCTGACGTTCGTCGAGGCGGGAATCGGGCTCGGTCTGGTTTCGCTGATGATCTCGTACCTGCCAACGATTTACGGCGCGTTCAGCCGTCGCGAGGTGCTCGTCGGAATGCTCGAGGTCCGCGCCGGTCTGCCGCCGTCACCGATCGAGTTGATCGTTCGGTATCAGTTCATCGGCTGGCTCGACAACATCGACACCGACCTGTTCCAGCCCTGGGAGGGTTGGTTTGCCGATGTCGAGGAGAGCCACACGAGTCAACCCTCGTTGGTGTTCTTCCGCTCGCCGCACCCCGAACGCAACTGGTTGACGGCCGCCGGATGCGTGCTCGACTCTGCCGCGATCGTGGCGTCCACTGTCGAGCGCGCGCCGACAGGGGTCCCCGATCTCGTGATCAGGTCGGGGTTTCTCTCCCTGCGACGAATCGCCGACTTCTTCGGGATCGACCACGACCCGGATCCGGCGCCAACCGACACGATCTCGATCACCCGCGCCGAGTTCGACGGGATGTATACCCAACTCAGTGACGCCGGGGTTGCGGTGCGTTTGGATCGCGATCAGGCGTGGGCCGACTTCTGCGGTTGGAGGGTGAACTACGACAAGGTGTTGCTCTCGTTGTGCTCACTCGTCATGGCCCCACCAGCGATGTGGAGCAGCGACCGAATGGGCGACATGCGCGTCCGGCCGCCGCTGCGCACTCGCCATCGCCGCCGTGCCAAGCCGGACGGATCGCCGCAAGCCGACGGCAGTGTCGCCGGGGTTCGACCGCGTACCAATCGCCGGCGCTGACATCTGTCGTGATCGACTCGCCGGTGACTGGCTCAGCGGCAGCCGTGGGTCGGTCAGTCGCCCACTCGGCTCCAGAACCGTGAATCGATGTCGTTGTCACTGACCAGTTGTTCGACGCGGGTCGTAACCTCGCGTAACGGCCCGAGTCGGGCTGCGAGCATGGCCAGGATCGGCTCCGACTCGTCCACGCCGAGTACCGCCCGCACCCGCATCAACGCAGCGTGATCGAGGCGCCGTTCGAACTCGTACTCGGTGAAGCCAGTACCCCAGAAGTCTCCGACTCCCTGCCCGAGGTCCTGACCCTCGACAACGAGCGACCCGTCATCATCGGCGTGCAGAGCGCGATACACGCTGGTGTTGTCGACG
>JANOEM010000252.1:0-5276 GCA_031413195.1 Actinomycetes bacterium | reverse complement strand
GGCAGCGCAGCGCCGCTGAGGGCGAGCTCGCGGAACGACTCATCGGCGCTGACAAGACGCCCCGACAGGTCGGTTTCGAACATGCCAACGGGAAGCGCAGTCATGAATTGTTCCCGTCCCTTCCCAAGTGCCTTGCGATAGTTCTAGCGGATTACAGCGCTCAGAGGCTCAAGTTCTGGTCAAGTTCCGGGATAAACACCAGTTCGCTGCGCCACCGACAGCGACGTCGCATCGATTGCCGCCTGAAGGTCGGCTGCCGACGAACCGGTTGGGAGTTCGATGTGCTCGCCGAGGGCATACAGCGTGAATCGATAGTTGTGCGAGGAGCCGTCGGGCGGGCACGGTCCGCGCCATCCAATGCTGCCGTCAGCGCCACTTGAGGCGGCGGCCTGGCCGGACGACGGGCCGGCGAAGTCGTTCGTTCCCTCGATCGCAGCGATCGGAACCGAGTTCTCGCCGACGAATGGATTGGCTGGATCCAGCCCGGCGATCACCCAGTGAACGAAGTCGTCGGCGTCGGTATCGACCACCACCAGAGCGAGCTCGACGGCCTCAGGCGGGGCTCCGAACCAGTTGAAGCCCGGCTGGATGTCGGCACCGTCGCAGGTGTAACGCGGGTCGATCGGTCCGCCCTCCTCCCACGGCATGTTCAGAACGAACTCGGCAGCGGCCGGGGCCTCCAAAACTGGGTCGAGGGCCAGTTCGCCGTCAGCGCTGTTGGCCGGAATCGTCGATGCCGTGGTCGTGGTGTACACGCTCGCGGTCTGATCCGGTGCCGCCGGTCGCAGTGTTCGTCCGTCGCTGTTGCATGCCGAGAGCGACACCAGCAATGCCGGGCCGGTGATGAAGACGAGGATCGGTCTGGCGATTCGCACGGCGACGAGCCTACGAGATCGATCGGGGCTCGGGCAGGCAGGCGGTATCGTGTTTCGAGTGACTGAACAGCGTCGTTGCATCCTCACGATCCACGCCCATCCCGATGACGAAGCGTCCAAGGGTGCGCCGACCCTGGCGATGTACAAGGAACAGGGTGTCCGCACGGTCCTGGTCTGTTGCACGGGTGGCGAGGAAGGTGACCTCCAGAACCCCGCACTTCGAGCCGAGGGCCAGCCGTTCCACAGCCTGACGCCCGAACAGGAGAAGGCCATGCTCGCCGACCTCCGCCAATCCGAACTCGCCGAATCGGCCGCGATCATCGGGTTCGAAGACGTCATCATGCTCGGCTATCGCGACTCGGGAATGGTCGACACCGAGCCGAACAACCATCCCGATTCGTTCCACATGGCGCCGATGGACGAAGCCGTCGGCCGTCTCGTCGAGATCATCCGGCGCACCAAACCACAGGTGATCATCACCTACAACGATGATCAGGCCGGTTACCCGCACCCCGACCACGTGAAGGTCCACGACATCTCGATTCCCGCGTTCGAACGATCCGGTGATCCCCACTGGTATCCAGAAGCCGGCGAGCCGTTCCAGCCTTCAAAGATGTACTACACGATGTGGACTCGAGCACGTCTGCTTGCCGTGCACGAGGCGTTGCTGAGGCTGCGCGGCTCGTCGCCGTACGACGAAGGTTGGATGACGCGGCCGAGCAGCGACGAGCGAATCACGACCCGGCTCGACGTCGGCCAGTACCTGTGGGCCAGGTCAGGAGCCCTCCGCGCTCACGCGACCCAGGTCGACCCGGCCGAACCATTCTGGTTCGGTCTCGACGACGACGAACTGGCCGAGGTCTACCCGTTCGAGGACTGGGTCCTCGCCCACTCTCACGTTGGCTACGTGCCGGCCGGCGAGTACGAGACGGATCTGTTCGACCGGATCGATGTCCCGGATGTCGTGCTGACTGCCGAGGCAGTTTCGTGACGACGGTTCAGTACAGGGTCGCGTTCGGAAAGAAGGACGAAACCGTCGAGGGCCCCGATGATGCCGACATCGTGGTCTCGGTTGCGGCTGCAGACGTCGGGCTCGATCCGACTGTTGCGTTCATGCGAGGCAAGCTGAAGGCAACTGGCTCGACGGGCGCATTGTTCGAGTTGTTGAAGTCGGGGGAGATGCCGGCGATCCTGGTGCGCCTCGGTACCCGAGCCTGACAACCTCAGATCGAGCGATTCAGGAGCCGGCAGTTGTCGAGGAGCGCATCGCCGTCCGCAACTCGCGGTAGCCGATCAGCTTTGCCCCGCTGTCATCCAGCATCTCGCGCAGATGGCGGTCGGTCGTCACGAGCGCCAGGTCGTCGATCCATCCCTGCGCCGAATCGCTGATCGCGCGCACCTCGGGCGTGTCGATCGTTGGCTGCACATGGATCTCGGTGACCCCGGGTTGCAAGTTGCGAATCGCTTCGTAGACGCGGTCACGGCTTCCGGCGCGCCAATCGTGATCGAAGTGGTCGGGGAACACCACCCCCTCCTGACTGGCGAGATCGCGAAACGGAAAGCCTGCCTGCTCCTTGGTGATCGTGGACGGCAGGCGAACCGGCAAGGCGAACTCGACAGCGAGTTCGAGATAGACATCGAAGAACTCCGGCCGAAGCGTGATCGCGGTGAGATGCGGCGCAAGATGGGTGACATCGATGCCCCACGCAAGTGCCCGCTCGATCTGGGCCCTGCACTCGCGGAGCACTTCTTCCGGGTCGGCGTGTTCCCACAGGTCGTCGACGCTGCGCGGAAATCCTGCCTCGCCGCTGTGCAATGACGGCGCGTGGGTGATCGGCCCCCATCGATATGTCGGATGTTCGCAGTTCAGCGTCAGGTGCACCCCGATGTCATCGGCGGGTACGTATCGCACTGCTGCGTCGCGAGCCCATGGCGCAGGCACCATCAGCGACGCGCACGTCGCGACGCCTTCGTGGAGCGCGATGTACACGCCTTCGTTGGCGGCGTGACACGAGCCGAGGTCGTCGCACGAGATGATGACCAGGCGGGCGTCTGAGTCGTATCCGAGGCGTTCGGCAAGAGTTTGCATCGAGGGCGACGCTATCCGCTGCAACCTGACCAGAGGCCGACGTCTGCGGCTTCGGCGTCGCGTGCGGCCTGTACGAAGTCGTCGGCGAAGTTGACATTCGGTGGAATTGTCAGCGGCTGCGCATAGCCCTGAGCGACGATCTCGAGGTTGACGAACAAACCGTCGCTGCTGCGATAGACGTAGCCGAGCAGGCGTCCGTAGTCGTCGCGGGCTTCGGCATCACGGACGACCTGGACCGGGGTGCCTTCGGGCAGCAAATCGTGGGTGAAGGCACTTGCCTCGGGGCCGAAGCACTCGATCGGCGAGTTCGGCTTCTTGGTCTCGGGTGTGTCGATCCCGATCAGGCGCACCCGCTCCTCTACGCCGTCGAAGTTGATGACCACCGTGTCGCCATCGACGACGCGGACGATCGTCCCGTTCGGTTCGACCATTTGCCCATCAGATGGTTGCCCATCAGATGGTTGCCCAGCAGATGGTTGCCCGGCCGACGGCTGAATGACGGATGGTCCGGGGAAGGCTGGGTTCTCGGTGGTGGTTGAGGAAGCGGTGGGGTCACCGCTCCCACATGCGGCGGCCAACACCACGAGCCAGCCCGGCCACAGTTTCATTGACGCAGTTCTACCGTGCAGGAATCAGTTCTGCTCGATCCGCTCGATGATCGTCCCGGTGCCGAGGCCACCTCCGCAGCACATGCTGATCAACCCGTAGCGGCCGCCCGTACGTTCGAGTTCGTACAGCGCTTTGGTGACCAGGAAGGCGCCGGTCGCGCCGAGCGGGTGACCGAGGGCAATCGCGCCGCCGTTGGGGTTCGTCTTGTCGAGGTCGGCGCCGACTTCCTTGGCCCAGGCAAGAACGACCGAGGAAAACGCCTCGTTGATCTCGAACACGTCGATGTCGTCGATCGAGAGCCCGGTTCGCTCCAACAGCCTGCGGGTCGCGTCGATCGGGCCGGTCAGCATCAGGACGGGGTCGGTTCCGACCAGACATGTATCGACGATGCGAGCGCGCGGGGTGAGTCCGAGTTCTGCGGCGCGTTCCTCGGTCATGATCAGTACTGCCGAGGCTCCGTCGCTGATCTGCGACGAGTTGCCGGCGGTGTGAACTCCGTTCTCGCGAGCCACCGGCTTCAGTGATGCCAGCTTCTCGATCGTCGTTTCACGCAGGCCCTCATCCTTGCTGACCGTGTGGGTCGTGCCGGTCGGCTTGCCATCCTCGCCGAGATCAGGGGCCTCGACACTGACGTACTGCCCGCTGAAACGATCCTCGTCCCACGCTGCTATTGCCCGCTGCTGGCTCAGCAGGCCGAACGCATCGGTCTCCTCGCGGGTGATGCCCCACGCATCGGCAATGCGCTCGGCCCCTTCGAACTGCGATGTCATCTCGTACTGGCCGAAGTAGGGCTTCGGGATCGGGATGCCAAAGCCGAGCTGCTTGCCACCAGCCGCCCCGATCGGCACCCGGCTCATCAACTCGACGCCGCATGCGATCGCAATGTCGACCACACCGGCGCCGACCAGAGCAGCGGCAAGACCGGTGGCCTGCTGGCTCGATCCGCATTGCGCGTCAACGGTGGTGTTCGCAACGGATTCCGGCAGGCCAGCGGCCAGCCAGGCGGTGCGACCGACGTTGAACGCCTGCTCGCCGATCTGGCTCACACAACCGGTCACGACCTGGCCAACGAGGCCAGGGTCGATGCCGGTGCGATCGATGAGGGCCTTTTGAACAGCGCCCAGCAGAGTGGCCGCATGCATCGTCGAGAGGCCGCCGTTGCGCCGCCCGATCGGCGTTCGTACTGCGTCGACGATCACGACGTTCGACTTCGGTACGTTCGGTGAGCTGGCGTTCGTCATGGGTGCACGCTATATCGCCGTGGCATGCTGGGTTCGTGCCAGAGCAACCCCACTCGTTCGTCTCACTCGTCGTTCCCCCAGCGGACTCGCCGGCTGTTCACCGATACGTCCACGTCGTTGGTGCAAGTGTGTGGGTCCACGACGAACCGGCCGATCCGACGTGGGAGCTGCACTTCCTCGGTGTGCTGAACGGCGATGCCGTATGGGGTGTCGACGTGCCCCACGGTCACGATCCTGCCGACGGTGCCGCAACGGACCTGTTCAGTTATTTCGGCCGTGCCTCGGAGACGGAGTGGATGGTGGCTGGACGTGCCGTGCAGATCGTCGAATGGGCAAGGACCCATCGCTTCTGCGGGCGATGTGCGACGCCGAACGAGGTGCGTCCCGGTGAGCGCGCGATGAAGTGCCCTCGCTGCGGATTGATGGCATTCCCCCGGCTGGCTCCAGCGATGATCACCCTGG
>JANOEM010000251.1:0-2488 GCA_031413195.1 Actinomycetes bacterium | reverse complement strand
GTGCAGATCACGTACGCCAATGCGCGGGCACGGCTAATGGCGACGTTGAGGCGGTTGCGTGAGTAGAGGAAGTCGGCGGTTCGGGGCATGTGCGCATCGTTCGAGGTGGCCATCGTGAAGATCACGACCGGAGCCTCCTGACCCTGGAACTTGTCGACGGTGCCGACTCGAGTGGCGCGCGTCGTCGGATCAGCGTCGAGAATTTCGCGAACGGTGTCGACGTGGTCGTTGTAGGGGGCGACCACCATCACGTGCCCGGCGTGCATCGTGTGCTCGTCGCCGTCGAAGTCGACCCACGTCTTTCCGAGCAGGGAGCGGATCGTGCTCGCGACCAGCTGGGCCTCGACCACGGAAGAGGTGTCGCAGCCGTCGTGTTCAGCGCGGACCCAACGCAGCCCGGCCTCACCGCCGACCGACTGACGCGCACAGTTCTCGTGTGAGTGAAGCCGATCGTCGTAGATCTGGGCGGACAAGAACGAGCACAACGTCGGGTGCATGCGCCACGTCGTGTCGAGGAACACGCCACGATCGTCGGGAATCGTGGCGACGCCGCCGAGCACATGCTCGAGCGTGCTCGCACCGGCCTCGCCGGGGTGGGTGGCGAGGCTGACCTGTGCCAGCTGTAGCGGGTCGCCGAGTAGAATTACACTGCGGGCGCTTCCCATCGCGGCGAGCGCGTCGGCGAGTCCCATCTGGCCGGCTTCGTCGATCACCAGCACGTCGAGCACGTCGACGGCGTTGTGGTTCGAGAACATCCACGAGGTCCCGGCGAGCAGGTCGTGTTCGCCCTTCTTCCACTTGTCGCCGTTGCCGTTGTAGGTGGCGCGTGCGATGCGCTTGGCGGGATCCTCCGGTGCGGCACCGTGGCGCAGCACGCGAACATCCGGTCGAACGGCGAGCACGGCACGAAGGAGATTGTCGATCGCTGCGTGACTGAACGCGGTGACGCCGACCTTGCGTCCGCGGTCGAGGAGTTCACTGATGATGTGTGAGCCGGTGTAGGTCTTGCCGGTTCCGGGCGGACCTTGCACAGCGAGTGTGCTGTGATCGAGGTGTGGTGCGACGCGGACGATGTCGGCAAGATCGGCGGTGAATCGGCCATCGCGTGGACCTTCACCGCCCACGAACCGCGGAAGTCGGCCTCGCAGGAGCGATTCGCGAATATCGTCGGATGGCAGCTCAGTGCCGTCGATCACGCGGCGCGCATAGTCCTTCAGCGCGGTGGGCTTCGGCTCGGGGCCAACCCAGTCGTTGACGACCATCGCCGATGGCACCGGTGCGTTGGCGGCCTTCTCTCGCCACACGACAACGAGCTCACCGGCGTCGGGATCCAGGCTGTCGGCCGATACGGACACGACGCCGTCGTCGCCGATCGGGTACATGAACACGTTGTGCTTGCCAGACAGCACCTCGACAGAGAGTTCCTGGGGTGGAAACCGGAACACGGCGCGGCTTTCACGCTGCCTTCCGGCGGGAGCGCGGATCTCCACGAGTTCGAGCCCGCTAATCACCGAAGGGTTCGCCAAGCGGTCCGCATCGTCGGCTTGGAGCAACGGCAAGCGCTGACCCCGGTGGGCACGACCCTCACGCTGCCAGTAGCTGAGGAGGTGAGCGAGCAGCACCTTCCACTCCTCCGCGCTGGCGATCAGCGCAGCCACCAACTCGTCGGTGTCAGCCTCGTGGGCGACGAGCTCGATCGGCTCCCGGAACGGCTCACCGGCCAGCGGCGCCGACAGCAACCAGTCGCGCACCGCCAGCGTGGCACGCACGTCGTCATCGTTGTAGCGAGCGATCCGATCGAGATGGGCCGGGTCACCGTCGGCACACCACGCCTCGTACTCCACTACTGCGCCAGCGCCTTGGTCGATGTCGTGACTGCGTTCGTAGCCTGCGACGAGCTCGAGCACCTTCAGGCTGTAGCTCTCGGCACCGACCCGCGCCGTCTGACGCACGACGTCGAGCACGTCGACGAACACACCGTTGGCGACGAGCTCGCCGAGCAGCACCTCGTCAGCGCCATGCTCGCTCGCCAGGCGCTCCAGTGACGAACGTTCGGTGTGGTTGTAGTGATACACGTGCATGCCCGGGGACTGGGCCCGGCGCTCGGCGATCCAGCTGATCAGTCCAGTCGTGTTCGCTGCTTCACCAGCGATGTCGTGCGCCCATCGTCCTTCGAACTTCCAGTCCCCGCCGGGATCCCGGTGGAGCAAGCCGAACAGGAAGAACAAGCCGCGCGACGGTGTCCAGAACGGGTGCCCCTCATAGTCGAGGAATACATCACCGTGGTCGGGTTCGGGCAACTGCCGCCGACGAAGCGTCTCGGCATCCGCGCCGGCCACGGCGGCGATCGTCTCGAACGGCGGCGGCTCGCCCTCGACCGCCAGCACCTGGAGGGCGGCCTGACGATGGATCACCTCCAGCCGTTCCGGCTTCACCCCTTCGATGGAGGCTGAGCCGGTAGCGAGCGTTGCCATGGTCGTGACACCCG
>JANOEM010000250.1:0-2214 GCA_031413195.1 Actinomycetes bacterium | reverse complement strand
TCGTCTGCGAACGCACCCGCGCATACTGCCCGGTATGTGCGCCCGACGCAAGCTTTGGTCCGAGTGCCGCGTCACCGGGAGACCGCTCGATATCGCTCCGGATAATCCCCGTCTATAGCGAGCGGTCCGCGCCGCACTGCGAAGCCCTTACGTGACGTCACACTCTGCGCGTCGAGAACAGCTACCCGCGACAGTCCGCGGCCTCGATGAACCGGCCTTCGTCATCGATCACGAAGAACACTGTCTCCGAACTGAGCAAGGCCGAGACCTCGGTCTCGACGCACCAGCGGTTGTCGATCTGCTGCTGAAGAGAGACCACTCGGTCCGAGCCCAGTGCTTGGGACACCGGGTCCGAGTCCGTCGCATAGGCAGTGAGTGCGATCAGGTCTGGATCGACTGTGGCCGTGCTCGCAGCTTGGCGTAGATCGTCGACTTCGTTGTTGACCTGTCGACTCCCGATGATCGACACGGCCAACCCGCCGAGGACTACCGCCGCTGCGAGACCAATGATGATCCCCAGACGTACTCGCCTCTCGCGCTGTTCTTCGTCGAGAGTCGGCGGCTCGGACATCGCCAGCGACTGTATGGGTCCGCACACTTGGTCACGCGTAATCACCAGGTTGCGCGAATGGTCGCCGCCGCATCACGGCCCAAGTGCGGTACCGCATAGTCCCGCCTCCGACCGTGGGTAGCGGGGTGTTGGTCCACGGTGTCAGGCCGGTTGGTGATCGTTGAAGGTGGGTGCTCCGGGTTCGAGGTCGACGCCGGCGGCGTTCGCTGCGTAGCTGATGGCGTGATACCAGCCGCAGAGCATGTAGGTGTCCAACAGTTCGGGCTCGGTGAACACTGCGACGAGTTGGTCATGGAGCGTGTCGTTGATCGTGGCGTGGTCATGGAGCGCATCAGCAGCGCGGATGAGCAGCCGATCGCGTTCGTCGGTCCAGCATGCGTCGTCGGCACTGCCGTGCGTGACCGAGGCGATCTGTCCGGTCGACAAGCCCACCCGATTGGCGAAGAAGGCGATGTGTACGCCCCACTCGTACTCGCATCTACAGCGGGCGCAGGTTCGGTCGATCAGAATCTCGCGGTCTCGCATCGACAGCGACAGACGGCGGCTGAGTTCGTAGCTTCCCCACGACCCCATGGCGGACGCCATCGGCAGGTTCTTGGCGAACGTCCTGAACAGCAAGATGGGTTCGGCACCTGGCGGCATCATTCGTGCGAGTTGCTCGCTGGTGTCGTGGTCGTAGGGCGGTTGCACCGGTTCGATTCGGGTCATGACATCTCCTTGTGTTTCGATTTCAGGAACGGCGATGACGGTATCGTTTCGGTTACAGAAACGACAAGGTGAACGATGACACGTCCCATTCCACAACCCGGCCGTCCGGTTCGCGGCTCGCAGACCGGGCGACCTCTCATGGCCGCCCTCGACCTGTTGGGTCGGCGCTGGGCGCTGCGATTGCTCTGGGAGCTCCGCAGCGGACCTCTCGGTGCTCGAGCGCTGCGCCAGCGATGCGACGAGATGTCCTCCAGCGTGCTCTACGAGCGCCTGAGCGAACTTCACGCAGCCGGCCTCATCGCCAAGGACGACAACGGCGACTACGCGCTCACCTCGCTCGGAGCTGACCTCGGATCGGCCCTCGAACCTCTCGACCAATGGTCGCGACGCTGGGCCAAACAACGCAACACCGTGTAGGCGCCCAACTTGAAGCTGCCGTCACGCACCAAGCCCGAACTACCGAGCGCCACATATTCGCACGCAGAATCTCGACCCGCAGATCGAAGACGCCACCCGGGAACGGCCCAAGCGTGGCGCCGCAGTATCACGGACGTGTCGGTCCGAGCAGCGCACTCGGGAGTCCTCCACGGCGGTCTCAGTTGCGCAGGATCCTCGAGACGAACGACCGGGTGGCTTCGCGCTCGTCGTCATCTTCGCCATACAGGCCGAGCCGGAAATCGGTCACGCCAGCCTCCACGTACCGCAGGAGCCCATTCTCGATCTCATCAGTTGACCCGAGCAACAACAGGTCAGCTCCACCGCTGACGCCCTCTCGATCGAGCGCCGCCCGATAGCTCGGCAGTTGGTCGTAGATCGCACCGCGCACGCGACTCTGCTCGCGTCGTTGTTCGGGCTGGTCGGTGACACCGATGCCGACCAAGGCCATCACCCGGGGCATGGGTCGTCCTGCCCGCTCTGCGGCATCGTTGAGGATC
>JANOEM010000249.1:0-3112 GCA_031413195.1 Actinomycetes bacterium | reverse complement strand
GACCACATTGGCCGACGATGAGACGATGCTGGTCCAGAGCGGGAAGCCGGTCGGCGTGATGCGCACCCACGAATGGGCGCCGCGAGTCCTTCTCGCAAACAGCAACCTCGTTCCGGACTGGGCCACCTGGGACGAGTTCCGCCGCCTCGAACATCAGGGTTTGACGATGTACGGCCAGATGACTGCCGGGTCGTGGATTTACATCGGCACTCAGGGGATTCTCCAGGGAACCTACGAGTGCTTCGCAGCCATTGCTCGCAAGCGCTTCGGAGGTTCGCTGGCCGGCACGATCACGCTGACTGCAGGTCTCGGTGGGATGGGAGGTGCTCAGCCGCTTGCCGTCACGCTCAACGGCGGCGTTGCGCTGTGCATCGATATCGATCCGGTGAGCGTTCAACGTCGTATCGCAACTCGCTATCTCGACGAGGTCGCCGATTCGTATGCCGATGCCGTCGCGCGTTGCGTTGCTGCGAAGTTGGCGCGCAGGGCAGTGTCGATCGGCCTTGTCGGCAACGCGGCCGACATCGTTCCACGGCTCCTCGCCGACGGTTTCGATGCAGACATCGTGACCGATCAGACCAGCGCCCACGACCCGCTCTCGTACATCCCGACCGACTTGTCGATGGCGGCAGCCGACCAACTTCGACGAGAAGCGCCGGACACGTTCATCCGTCGATCACGGGAATCGATGGCACGTCACGTCGAGGCGATGGTGGGCTTCCAGGACGGCGGGGCAGAGGTCTTCGACTACGGGAACAGCTTGCGCGCCGAGGCCGCGCTCGGCGGGTACGAACGGGCATTCGAGTATCCGGGCTTCCTGCCCGCCTACATCCGACCGTTGTTCTGCGAGGGACTCGGACCGTTTCGATGGGTGGCGCTGTCCGGCGACCCGGCCGACATCGCCGCTACCGATCGAGCGGTACTCGAGGAGTTCCCCGACAACGACGATCTGCACACTTGGATCCGTCTGGCCGGGGAGAGGGTCGCATTCCAGGGCCTTCCGGCACGAATCTGCTGGCTCGGGTACGGCGAGCGGCATCGTCTCGGCTTGCGTTTCAACGAGATGGTGGCGCGAGGTGAGCTCAAGGCGCCGATCGTCATCGGCCGGGACCATCTCGATTCAGGGTCCGTTGCCTCGCCATACCGCGAGACCGAAGCGATGATCGACGGGTCGGACGCGATCGCCGATTGGCCGCTGTTGAACGCGCTCGTCAACACCGCGTCGGGAGCATCATGGGTCAGCATCCACCACGGCGGCGGGGTCGGCATCGGTCGGAGTATTCACGCCGGTCAGGTCAGCGTGGCCGACGGGACGTCACTCGCTGCGCAGAAGCTGGAACGAGTGCTCACCAATGATCCGGCAATGGGGGTGATCCGCCATGCAGACGCCCGGTACTCGCGGGCCAACGAGGTTGCGGCCGAGCGTGGGGTGACCATCCCGATGCCCGCCGAGCCACTCGATGCGCCGGCGGGTGCCGGAGCGGGTGGGGAGGCTCAGTCGTGATCCGTGACATCGTCACGATCGGGCACCCGGTCCTGCGCCTGCCGACTCGGTCGATCACAGTCGACGAATTGGCAAGTGCAGAGATGCAACAACTGATCGATGATCTGATCGACACGATGCGCAATGCACACGGGGCAGGCATCGCCGCAAATCAGATCGGCGAGTCGGTTCGGGTCACCGTGATCGAGGTCAACGACAATCCCCGGTACCCGTACAAGCCGCGCATTCCGCTCACCGTCGTCGTGAACCCGACGATCGAGGCGATCGGCGACGAGCAGGTCGTCATCAACGAGGGATGCCTCAGCGTGCCGAACTTGCGCGGCGATGTCAGCCGGCATGTGTCGGTGAGGGTGCGCTATCTCGACCGTGAAGGCCGAGAGCACGACGAGGTCAAGCGCGGTCTCACCGCGGGTACGTTCCAACACGAGTGCGATCACCTCGACGGCAAGCTCTTCGTCGATCGTGTCGAGGACACGACGACCCTGACGACCTGGGAGCACTTCGAGCGATTCCACAGAGATGCCTTCGTCGCGCGGATCACGGCGTTCGTCGAGCGCGTCGGGAGTTGATCGCGTGAGCGACGAATCCTCGGATCGCCAGATCTGGTGCCGATACGCGGTACTCCCGGGCGAGGTAGCCGAACATGTCCTGATCTCGATATCAGATGGGGTGATCACGGCGATCGAGCGTGGGGCACCGGAGCCAACCGACCGGTCGACCGCGCCCGAACGGTTAGATGGAATCGCGATGGCCGGGTTTGCCAACGCCCACAGCCACGCCTTCCATCGCGCGTTGCGGGGCCGGACCCATCGAGGCGTCGGCAACTTCTGGACATGGCGCGAGCAGATGTACGCGGTCGCTGCACGCCTGACCCCCGACAACTACCTCGCCCTGGCGCGGGCGACGTTTGCCGAGATGGTGCTCGCCGGGTACACGTTGGTCGGTGAGTTCCACTATCTCCATCACCAGCCTGACGGGAGCCCCTATCGCGACCACAACGCCATGGGCACGGCCGTCATCCGTGCTGCTCAGGAGGCCGGCATCCGGCTGACCCTGCTCGACGCGTTGTACCTGCGCAGCGGTTCGGGTCGGCCGCCCACCGAGGAGCAACTGCGGTTCTGCGACGAGTCCGCCAGTGGGTGGGTCGCACGCGTGCGCGAACTCGCGAATTCCGATGTGCGCAACCTCGAACGAGTACGAATCGGAGCAGCGATCCACTCAGTGCGCGCCGTCGACGCCCCATCGATCGCGACCGTGGCCAAGCATGCGCACGAGAGCGGGTTGCCGCTGCACGCCCACGTGTCCGAACAGATCGGCGAGAACGATCAGACGATGTTGGAGTACGGCTGCTCGCCGGTTCAACTGTTGGCCCAACAGGGCGCGTTGTCGCCGTCGTTCACCGCAGTTCATGCAACTCACCTGGCCCACGCTGATCTCGGCCTGCTCGGAATGGCCGGGTGCACCGCTTGCTTCTGTCCGACCACCGAGCGCGATCTCGCCGACGGCATCGGACCATCGTCCGAACTCGTCGCGCATCGCGTCGCCCTGTCGATCGGCAGTGATCAACATGCGGTGATCGATCCGTTCGAGGAGATCCGAGCGATCGAG
>JANOEM010000248.1:0-6321 GCA_031413195.1 Actinomycetes bacterium | reverse complement strand
GCCAGGGAAGAGGTCGCCCGGAATCTGGCCATGCCTCAAGTTTCTGGTTCGCGGTCGCGAGCCGAGCGCGCACCGCCGTGAGTTCTTGGGTGGAGCTGGCGACGGTGGCGTTGAGTGCGCCGGTCTGGCTCTCGAGTTCGGCTACCCGTCCGGCAAGGTTGGGATAGGCCGGGGCGGAGTTGCGCGCCGCCTCCTTCGCTTGTTGGAGCGTGGCGATTTCCTGTTGGGCGCGGGTGGCTTCCGCCTTCGCCGAAGCGACGGCGGACAGGTCGGAGGACCGCTGTGCTTCGAGCTCCCGCACGCGACCAGAGAGGTCCGGATAGTTTGGTGCGGCCGGTTTTGCCGCCAACGCTTTTTCGGTGGCCGCCAATTTGGTTTCCAGTTCGCCGAGCTGCGGCCGCAGATCGGGGTAGGCGGGGGCGCCGGGCTGGGCGGCGAGCTGGGCCTCGAGGGTGGTGACGCGCGCGCGCAAATCGGGCCAGGTGGGAGCCGTGGGCCGCCGGCGCAATTGATCGGCCTCGGCCTGCAGCGCGGCATAGGATTCCTGGATCTGCTTGAGCCCGGTCTTCTTCTCGTCCGAGATCGAATCGATGACGACTCGCATCGTCAGCAGGTCACCCGGACGGAGGTACCGGTCGTAGGTCTGCTCGCAGTTGCTTGCGACCACCGATGTGAAGCCTGCGGCCTCGACGAGGGCAGTCATCTCGCTGTACGGATTCGGTCCGCCGTCGTCGCGCGAGACCCCGTATGGGCGCATGACCCATGCCTGCAACATCGTCGGCGGAGCAACGAGCCCGCCGTGAACCGACGCTGCCGCCAGATCCACGTCGAGGTAGACCGGATTCGTGTCCCCCATCGCCTGGCACCATTGCCGGACCATCGGGACGTTGACAGGATCGGCTGCGATCGAGTCGGCACCGATCCCCTGCCCGACAAATGACTGCAACTGCTCATACAGGCTCGCCGTCGCTGCACCTGATTCCGGATCGATCATTTCACTCCACCTCTGGTTTCACGCCACGGGAGATCACGATCGAGCGATGGTTCGCGGGGAAGACCCAACGCCCGCTCGCCGATCACGTTTCCCTGGATCTCGTCAGTTCCCCCACCGAGTCGCACCGCGTACTGCCCACAGAACGTCTGCTGCCAGAGGCCCTCGTCGAATGCAGATTCTCCCCACAACGCGCCGTGGGCGCCCTGGATCGTCATTGCGAGCCCCGTGGTCGCGGCCCAATGTCGGGCGAAGAAGAGCTTCATCGTGCTGGCCACGGCGCCGGGCATCTCGCCTCTGCTGATCGAGGTCCGCATGCTGTATCCCATGTACTTCAGTACTTCGGCCCGCGAGTGGGCACGAGCGATCCCTTGACGGATCACGGGATCGTCGGTCTTGCCGAACTGCCTGGCCATCGCGATCAGTTCCGGCACGCTGAAGGCCGTGCTCCCCCCGCCGCCGATCAGTGCCCGCTCGTTCGAAAGCGTGGTGTGCGCCACCTTCCATCCGTTGTTGACGTCACCGATCACGTTCGCGACGGGGATGCGGACATCGGTGAGGAACACCTCGTTGAAGTGGGCGACACCGGTGATCTGGCGCAACGGACGAACTTCGATGCCGGGGGTGCGCATGTCGACGATGAAGTAGGTGATACCCGCATGCTTGGGAGCATCGGGATCCGTACGGGCAAGCAGGATCGCGTAGTCACTGTGCTGTGCGCCCGAGGTCCATACCTTCTGACCGTTGACGACCCACTCGTCGCCGTCGAGCACGGCCCGAGCGCCCAAGTTGGCGAGGTCACTGCCGGCCTCTGGTTCGCTGAACAACTGCGCCCAGACCTCGGCCCCGCTGAGCATCGCATCGAGGTGGCCGCGCTGGTCGTCGGTCCCGTGCATCATCAGCGTCGGAGCGACCATGCCGTGCGCCACGGCGAACGATCCCGTCGCGACATCGAACTCGCGCTGCTCCTCGGCGAAGATCGCCGCCTGCCAGGGCGTGCCGCCGCGACCGCCGAATTGTTTCGGCCAGGTCAGGCCGGCCCAACCACCGTCGTACAGCACCCGCTGCCATCGGCGGCACGCAGCAGCATGAGCGTCCTGTTCGGCATCGTTGGACGACTGGCGATGACGCTTCGACGGGTCGCGCCGAGTTGCGTTCTGCTCGAGCCATCCGCGGGCCTCGGCCCGAAACGCTGCTTCTTCCGGGGAATCACCGATGTCCATGTGACTACGCAGCGACCCCGAGTTGAGCTTCGCGCTGGCGGGTCGTGCTGTGCACGGGATCCTTGTCGAAGTGGGGCAGGACGTACCGTCCGAAGGTCTCGTATGCCTGCGTTGCGTCGGCCAACGACACGTCGGTGGCGAAGGTTCCGAACGCGATCTGATCCGCGCCGACCGCCTCGTAACGCTTCAACGAGGCGATCGCTTCGTCGGGAGTACCGACCGCGACGATCCCCTTGCGGATCGCGTAGTCGAGACCGTCGCGAGTCGCCGGCGGGGGGATCTCGGGCCACTTCGGCTGACCCTCGCTGATCGGGAAGCTGTCGAGATACTTCAAGAGCAGCGCCGTGTGATAGTTGCCCCGGTTGGCAAGCGACACCTGGCGGGCACGTTCACCGTCTTCGAGCACCATCATGTCGGTGGTGACCATGATGTTGTTGTTGATGTAGCCACCGATCGGCTCGGCCTTGTCGATGTTGTTCTTGTAGACCTCGATCAACGGCGCCAGCGTGTCGGGTGTGCCGAGCGTGAAGCACAACACCCCGAGACCCAGTCGGGCGGCCTTCTCGAACGTGCCGGGTGAACCTGCTGCAACCCAGATCGGCGGATGCGGCGACGTGTAGGGCTTGGGGAGCACGTTGCGGCGTGGCATCGAGAAGAACTTGCCCTCGAACGGCCCGTACTCGCCATCGCCCATCATCTTGATGATCTCGGGCAGCGTCTCGTCGTACATCTCTCGGGTCTCGTCCATCGTCTCGATCCCGAAGCCGAACACCTCTGTCGACGACGACCCACGGCCGGTCCCCCACTCGAACCGGCCTTGGCCGAGATGGTCGAGCATTGCCACTTTTTCGGCGACGCGCGACGGGGGTGAAACCGGAGGCGTGATGTTGATGATGCCCGACCCGATGTGGATGTTCTTGGTCCGCGCGAGCGCGAACGCCATGAACGCCTCGCTGGCCGACAGGTGCGAGTACTCGTCGAGGAAGTGGTGTTCGCTCGCCCACGCGTACTTGAATCCGACCCGGTCGGCGACTTCGATCAACGCCAGTTCTTCCATCAGGCAGTCGTGTTCGGACCGCTCGCCGCGCCGATGGACCGGGTGATACATCTGATTGAACAACCCGAACTCCACGCAATCCCCTCACCACACGACGAGCGACCGACTGTCGACCGACCAACATCACCAATCAGGCCACAGTAGACCGTTTCTGACGCGACGTCAGAAACGGGACCAAACGTAATCGACACGAGCTCGACTGGACGATTCGTCAGACGCCGGTGTTCACTGTCGAAGTGTTCCTTGCTCTCTCTGAAATGAAACGGGCCAAGGTTCGGTTCGGCCTGTTGATGGGGGCCGTGGGGCTGCTGGTCTTCCTGATCCTTTTCCAACAAGCGTTGCTCAGTGGCCTGGTCAATCAATTCATCGGCGCCTTGAAGAACCAGTCGGCCTCCGTCTTGGTCTACAGCGATCAGGCCCGCCAGAACCTGGAGGGATCCAGGATCCTTCCACCTCAGCAGATGGCGTTGGCCGGCCTCGCAGGCACGAACGGCATCGACCAGGTCGGTCCACTGGGTCAGGGTACGTTCACCGTCACGCCGGGCGGCAGCGACGAGCAGAAGGACGCGGTGATCTTCGGCTACGAGCTCGGAGGCCCGGGAGCCCCGACCACTCTCAGTTCGGGCCGCCTGCCGGAGGCAGACGACGAGGCGGTCGCGAGCAGCAAGGACCGCGACGACGGATTCGGTATCGGCGATGTCGTTCGGATCGAACCCGATGGCGTGGAGATCACGATCGTCGGCCTCGCCGACGACATCAACTACTCGGTTGCACCCACCATGTTCGCGAGTTTTGCCACATACGAGGCGGCGAAGCGAACACGCAGCCCAGAAGCAACGACCGTGTTGCCTTCGGCAATGGCCGTCACCCTCTCGGCCGGTTCCAGCGCGAACGATGTCGTCGCAGTGATCAACTCGACCGTCGATGGGGTGGAGGCACTCACCCGCCAAGAGGCCGTCGACAAGTCGCCAGGAGTAGGCAGCGTCAAGCAGAGCTTTGCGATCATCCTCACCCTGTTCTACCTCGTCGTCCCACTGGTGACCGGCTTGTTCTTCCTGATCGTGACGTTTCAGAAGGCGCCGGCACTCACCCTGCTCCGAGCAATCGGCGCATCGTCGGGGGTCCTGGTTCGATCCCTCGTCGTGCAGGTCTTCGTCGTGGTCGCACTCGGTGGGGTCGTGGCGACGATCCTGTTCGCGTTCGCGGCCCAGGGTGTGCAGAACCTCGGCATTCGCGTCGAACCCCGGCCCGTGTTGACCACCGTCGCGATCGTTCTGGTGCTCGCACTGGCAACCTCGATCGCGGCAATTAGGCGGGTGCTGCGTATCGACCCGATCGAAGCCACCACGGGCGCGGGGGTGAAGATCTGATGTCACTCGCCCTCACCGAACTGCGCCGCCGCCCGAGCCAGTTCGTCGTCGCAGTCGTGGTTCTCAGCTTCCTGTCTCTGCTGCTGCTGTTCCTCGGCGGCCTGCTCGACGGGCTGTACCTCGGATCGACGGGCGCGGTCCGCGCCCAGAAAGCCGACGTGATCGTCTTCTCCTCCGATGCGAACGATTCGTTCCTTCGCAGCCGCATCGACGCCGAGACCCGCACCCAGGTCGAGCAGACACAAGGTGTGACCGACGTCGGCGGACTCGGCATCGTACTTCTCGGCGCCTCGGTTCCGGGCACCGGCGACCTCGCCAATGTCGCCGTGACCGGCTACGAACTGCCGGCCAAGGGAATCGGATCCCCGCCGCGGCCAGGCGAGGCCTTTGCCGACGACACCCTGCGCGACGAAGGAGTCGAAGTCGGTGACACGCTGCTCGTCGGCCCGGCGCGCTCGGAGATCACCGTCGTCGAATTCGTCAAGGACTCCAACTTCCTCGGCCAGGGCGGGCTCTGGGTCGACCTGCCCACATGGCGCGTTGTACAGAACGCGAACCGACCAGACGCGTTCGTGTCGGACACCGTGGTCCAGGTGTTGGTGGTCCGCGGCGACGGCAAGCTGACCGAAGCGATCGACACAGCGACGTCGGGAGCGACGTCCACCCTGACCCAAGACGACGCGGTGCTTGCCCTACCCGGCGTCGAGCAACAGGAAGCCACGTTCAACCAGATCATCTACAGCACCCTCGTTGTCGTGCTTGCGATCGTCGGATTGTTCTTCTCCCTCCTCACGATCGAGCGAACCGGCCTGTACGGAGTCCTCAAGGCCATCGGCGCGTCATCGAGGCGATTGTTCGCCGGGGTCACCCTGCAGGCGGTGGTCATCGCAACGATCGCCTTCGTGATCGGATCTCTGCTCGCGCTGATCGCTTCGGCAGCCTTACCAACGGGCGTGCCGTTGCGGCTGACTCCCGGACGGTTCGCCTTCACCTTCATCAGCATCGTCGTCGCGGCCGTCCTCGGCAGCGCCGTCTCACTCCGCCGGGTCGTGCGAATCGACCCAGCCTCAGCAATCGGGAGCAGCACATGAGCTCAGAACCGGTCCTGCAACTCACCGACGTGCGCAAGGTCTATCGCTCCGGCGATGCCGACATCGTCGCACTCGACCACGCCACGCTCTCGGTCGATGCCGGAGAGATCGTTGCCCTGCTCGGGCCGAGTGGATCCGGCAAGACCACACTGCTGTCCATCTCCGGAGGATTGCTCACCCCGACCAGTGGATCCGTAGTCGTCGGCGGACACGACATCACCGATTACTCGCGCAAGCAACTCACCGACTTCCGGCGGAACAACGTCGGGTTCGTGTTCCAGGCGGTCAACCTCGTGCCATTCCTCACGGCCGAGGAGAACCTACTGATCGTCGACCAACTCGGCGGGGGAAGCGGCGGGAAATCCGCAAAGCGCCGGGCCGTTTCACTGCTCGAAGAGCTCGGGCTCGGCTCGCGGCTGCACAACCTGCCGGCGCAACTCAGCGGCGGCGAACGTCAGCGGGTGGCCATCGGGCGAGCGCTCTTCAACAGCCCGTCGTTGGTGCTGTTCGACGTGTCCGCGTTTGCCTCCGCGGTGATCTCCGCAATCGCGCAATTCCCGGGAACGCTCTCCACGAAAGTGAAAACGGA
>JANOEM010000247.1:0-6535 GCA_031413195.1 Actinomycetes bacterium | reverse complement strand
CTCTGCATGAACGACATCATCTTGAACAAGAACAGGTACACGATGGTGCCGGCAGGCAGCAACACGGCCACCAGGCCACCGAGCACCCGGAGTAAAGACTGCCCCCAGTAGGGAATGGTGATTGCAAGCATCACCGATCGATGTCTCCGAGGATGAAGTACAGCGACGCCAGGATCGTGATGATGTCGGGGACGAACACGCCGCGCAGCACCCACGGCACGATGCTGATGTTGTTGAAGCTCGCCGAGCGGATCTTGACCCGGAAGGGTCCGAGGTCACCCTTGCTGACGACGTAGTAGCCCATCTCGCCAAGCGGGTTCTCGGTGCTGACCCAGGCCTCGCCCTCTGGCACCTTGATGATGCGCGGGACCTTGGCCATGACCGGGCCTGCCGGCATCGTGTCGAGCAGTTGATCCACGATCAGGGTGGACTCCCGAGTCTCCATCAGTCGAACCCAGCAACGCGCGTAGCTGTCGCCGTCAGGATGGGTCCAGACGGTGAAGTCGGCCTTGTCCCAGGCCATCGGCAACCGCTGGTCGCGACGAAGGTCGTAGTCGACGCCACTGGCGCGCAGGTTGGCGCCGGAAAGACCGTATTGCAGCGCGACATCCTTGGGGATCACCCCGATGCCACGGGTGCGGCTCTGGAAGATCTCGTTGCCGAACAACAGGTCTTCCATCTCGGTGCAGAAGTTGCGCAGCTTGCGCATCACACCACGGGTTTCGTCGATCCAGCCCTTGGGCAGATCGTCCTTCAATCCGCCGATGCGATCGAAGTTGGGGTGGAACCTTCCGCCGGTGGCGCTCTCGATCAGGTTGAGTACATACTCGCGGTCACGGAACGCCATGAACACCGGCGTGACAGCGCCCATCTGCACACCGAGATCACCGAGGAACAGGCCCACGTTCGCGATCCGGCTGAGTTCGAACAGGATCGTGCGGATGTGCTGGGCCCGCGGTGGTGCCTCGACCCCCATCAACTTCTCGGCTGCGAGAATGAACGGAACCTCATTGGCGAAGCTGCCGAGCCAGTCGATTCGATTGACCAGCGACGTCACCTGGGGGAAGGTGCGAACCTCGGTCAGCTTCTCGTAGCCGCGGTGCATGTAACCAGCCGACGGTTCGGCCCAGATGACCTGCTCGCCGTCGAGGCGGCAGATGATTCGCAAGGTGCCGTGAGTCGCCGGATGCTGAGGGCCGATGTTGAGGGTCATGCCCTCGGTCTCGAGTTCGACGTTGAGCCGGGCGTCGGCGGCCTGCGATGCGATGTAGGCCAATTTCTGGCGATCACCCAGCATGGTCTCGGCACTCATGATCCGCCCCCTTCGATGTTTTCTGTCGTCGGTCCGCCGACGCCGGCGTCACCCGCGTCCGCTGGGTCTGCGGCCTCGCCAGGCAACGGTTCTACATCGACGATGCCCGGCCACGGCTTCACCATCCGGGCCAGCAGCGGGAAGTCCTTGCGCAGCGGATGGCCCTCGAAGCCTGTGGGGAGGTACATGTTGATCAGATTGGGATGGCCGGCGAACCCGATGCCGAACATCTCATGCGCCTCTCGCTCGTGCCAGTTCGCACCCGAGTAGGCGGGTATCCAACTCGGCACGACCAAATCTTCGCCGACGTCGGCCTTGATCGTGATGCCGAAACGATGGGTAGTGCTCGCGACCCGAGCAAAGACCTGGAAGCGAGTCTCGCCGCCGGTGTAACCCTGGACGATCTCGGTCGGGCGTTCGACCTCTGCACCGGGTTCGTCCTCGCCGCGGCCGAACGGCGACGGCATCCAGTCGATCGCCGAGAGGAAGCAGAAGTAGTCCATGCCCAACTTGTCGCGCAGCGCGATACCCGCATCTCGCCAGGCATCGGTGCGAACTCGGACCCAGACATCGTCGCCAGGCTTGACCAGGCTGTCGATCAAGGCGTCGCCGATCGCGGCGCGCAGGTCGTCGACCGCGCGCTCGCGCAACGCATCGCCGGGCAGTTCTGCCAGAGGGGCTTCGACGGTGTCAGACGACAACGGGCTCACCCTTCGCGTCCTTCTTACTCTGTCCCTTTGGCGGTTTGGTGAGGGCCTGATATCCCTCGCCACGCCACCGCGCACCCATGTCCTCGTTCTTGATCCGCTGCTGGAGCAAGACGACTCCCTCGAGCAGTGCCTCGGGGCGGGGTGGGCAACCGGGGATGTAGATGTCGACAGGGATGATCTGATCGACACCTTTGGTGACGGAGTAGCTGTCCCAGTAGGGGCCGCCGCAGTTTGCACACGATCCCATGCTGATGACGTACTTGGGTTCTGGCATCTGCTCGTACAAACGCTTGATCGCCGGGGCCATCTTGTCGGTCACCGTTCCCGAGATCACCACGAGATCGGCTTGGCGAGGACTTGCAGGCAGGGGGATGACACCGAGGCGCATCACGTCGTAGCGCGGTGACGCAAACGCGGCACCCATCTCGATCGCGCAGCACGCGAGGCCCCACTGGTAGACCCACAAGCTGTAGGAGCGACCCATGTTGAACAGTTGTGTGAGCGGCTTCGGCAGCCGGCCCCGGTCGACTAGACCCATCTCAGAACGCCCTTCTTCCACGCGTAGACGAGACCGAGGAGCAAGACGAGCACGAAGATGCCCATCTCGATCAGCCCGAACGTGCCATACCGTTCGAGCTGGGTGGCCCACGGGAAGATGAACACGGCCTCGACATCGAACACCACGAACAGCAGGGCAAACACGTAGTAGCGGATCTGGCTCTGCGACCACCCGTGACCGACTGGATCGACACCGCTCTCGTACGGCAGCAGCTTTTCGTAGTTGGGCTTGTTGGGCCGGATCGCCGCCGAGATGGTGAGCAACAGGGCGGCTAACAGCAACGCAGTCGCGCCGAAGAGTACGACGGTGAGGTAATCCCTGAGGAAGGCGGACATCGTTGGTAGAACCTACTACGGAGGACGAATCGGGCTACAAACCGTGACCAGAACTACGGTTTGCACCGTCTTTCGGATGTGTCCGTGAATCAGTCGCCGGATCGCCAGTTTCGGTCGGCTTTTCGAGCCGAGTTGTGCTTCTTGGCGGTGATTCTCCGCTCGACTGCCCCCTTGCCCGGCCGAGTCGGGCGACGTGGTCGCTGCACATGGGCTGCTTCGTCGATCAGGACACCGAGACGATCCAACGCGTCGCTGCGGTTGCGCAACTGCGATCGGTGATTCGACGCGACCACCCGCACGTGTGGACCCAACTTGGTGATCACTCGTTCGGCGATGTGCGGCGGAAGGCCGAGTGCGGCGATGTCGACGATCAACTCGACCCGCGAATCGGTGGTGTTGACGTGCTGCCCGCCCGAACCCGACGACCGCGAGAACCGCCACGCGAAGGCCGATTCGTTGAGCTGCCAGCCGTGTGGTGTGACCGGGGATCGTTCGTCCATGATCTCCGCCGGTCAGTACCGGATGTCATTCCAGAGTGTGATCGCGGGACCATCGCGTAGGTCGGCAATGACACTCACCGACGATGTGTCCAGGGCGAGATGCACGCCGAACGTGCCTGGTTGGCCGATCGCCCGGGCACCGAGGATTCGCAACAGATGGCCGTGAGCGAACACGACTGTTGTCGAGACGGCGGTGTCGTGGCGAGCATCGGAGAGAAACGAATCGACGCGATCGACCACGTCGTCGAGAGATTCGCCGCCGGGACAGCCCTCGAACAACGTCCACCCGGGGACCCGTTCTCGGATCTCGGGCGTCGTGAGCCCTTCGAAGGAGCCATAGTCGAACTCGCGCAACCGTTCGTCGATCGACACCTCGGCGGTCGGCCCCATGATGATTTCGACCGTGGCCCTCGCGCGGAGAAGCGGACTCGACCAAATCCTGGTCAACGTGGCCGGCTCGATGTTGGCCAGCACCCTCGGAGCGGCAGAGATCGCCTGCTGTCGACCGAGTTCGAGCAACGGCAAGTCGGTGCGCCCGGTGTGGCGACCGTTGACACTCCACTCCGTCGCGCCGTGGCGCACCAAGACCAGCTTCACCCCGACAAGGTAGCCCGATGTGTTAAGCCTTTTCGGATGGACGTGGATATCGAGGCCATCGTTCGGCGTGTTCCCGTGTGGGAGCAGGCGTCACTCGACATCAGGCCTCTGAGCGGTGGCATCACGAATCTCAACTTCGTCGTGTCGGTGGCGGGCGACGAGTACGTCGTTCGGATCCCGGGCGAGCGCACCAACCTGCTCGGCATCGACCGTCGCCACGAGGCCGAGGCCTCTCGTCGCGCGGCCGAGCTCGGGATTGGACCGCCCGTATTCGGCGAGCTGCCAGGAATCGGTACCCAGATCACCGGACTTGTCAGCGGCCACCACTTGGACGACACCCAATTCGCCGCTCGGCTCGACGAAATCGTCGGCTTGTTGCGACAGTTCCACGACAGCGGCCCGCTTGCGGGGCAGTTCCCGATCCACCGCGTGGTCGAGTGGCACGCCCGCGACGCGAGTAGTCGCGGCGTCATGGCCCCGACCTCGTACGAGCGCCTCCACCAGCAGAGCAGACACATCGAAGCCTCGTTCGCCGTTGCACCGATGGAGCAACGCCCGTGCCACAACGACCTGTTGCCGGCCAACGTCCTCTTCTCGCCGGAGCGAGTGTGGCTGCTGGACTACGAGTACGCCGGGATGAACGACGTCTTCTTCGATCTCGCCAACCTCAGTGTCAACTCCTCGTTCACAACGGCGAACGACGAGCATCTGCTGACCCTGTACTTCGGCGACACCACCCCGTCGGCATGGGCGCGTCTCCAATTGATGAAGGTGATGAGCGAGTTCCGCGAGGGAATGTGGGCGGTCGTCCAGCAGGCGATCAGCAGCCTGGACACCGACTTCGTCGCGTACGCCGACGAGCGCTTGGCCAACTGTGAGCGTCTGGCCGCATCACCGGATTTCAGTCGTTGGCTCAGCGACGCCCGACGACACCCTGTACGGGGTTTCGGCTGAGACCTGTTCCAAGAACCAATCGACGAGAGCTTCTGCGTTCGGACGGCTCACGGCGACGTTGCGACTGGTTTCGGCCCGAAGCTGCTCGGCAGATGAGCCACGGGATTCGAGGGTTCTCGGGTCGTCGGTTGCCCAACGAGTGATCATTGCCTCGTTGACCTCGGGATGAAACTGGGTCGCGAAGGTTCGGTCGAGTCGGTAGGCCTGATTGCACAGCGGCGATGTCGCGAGTCCCTTTGCACCAGGAGGCAACGTGACGACGTCGGAATGCCACTGCATCCACGGACCGGGCGGGACCACATGAGCGATGCTGCTCGTGATGTTGTCGTACCAACCGATCTCGGGCTCCGCAGCACGGGCAACCGAACCGCCGAGTGCAGTGGCGATCACCTGCGCGCCGTAACAGATACCGAAGATCGGTACCCGACGTCGATGCCCTTCACGAACGAGCGCAATCTCGGCCGCCACCTCGGCCGCGACGCGCGGCCAGTAGACCGACCACTCCGAACCGAGCAGAACCACGAGATCTATCCTGTCGAGCGAGGACCAATCGGCCGGCCGGTCACGATGGTTCTCGACGAACGAGTAGCCGTGATGACGAAATCTCTCGCCGACGAATCCAGCATCGAGATCGTCAGAGTTTCCCAACAGCAGAGCGCGCACTCCGAAACCGTACGCGACGCCGCCCTCGCTTTGGCAGACTGAGCGGGTGAGTGCTCCCGTCATCATCATCGTCGGCAGGGTCAGCGTTTCGGCCACGAACGTGCGCGGGGAAGCATTCGCGAGCGGGCAGCGGTACTCGAGAGCGATCGAACGGGCAGGGGGAATCCCGCTGATGCTGCCTCCGATCCCGGCGCTGCTCGACCGACGGCTCCACGATCTGCTTCAACGTGTCGACGGCGCGGTGTTCCACGGCGGTGGAGACCTCGACCCACGCCACTATGGCCAGGCTGCGACGGCCGAGCAGTTGTACGGGATTGTCGAGGAACACGACACCGTCGAACTCGCCATGATGAGGGCAGCGATCGAATTGGATCTGCCGGTTTTGGGGCTGTGCCGGGGGATGCAGGTGATGAACGTCGCGTGTGGCGGCACGCTTCATCAAGACATCGGCACGGAGTCGCATTGGCTGCAGTTCATGCCTGTTCTCTTGGATGCCGGCTCTCGCCTCGCGAAGGCATTCGGCAGCGATCAACCGCTGCAGTGCCACCACGTCCACCATCAGGCAATCGACCGACTCGGCGACGGTCTCCAGGTTGTCGGCCGTGCGGCCGACGGGATGGTGGAGGCGATCGAACTGGAGGCGGCGAGTTGGATCGTTGCCACTCAGTGGCATCCCGAAGACAACGCCGACGCCGACCCGGAACAGCAGAACGTGTTCGACGAACTCATCCGTCAGGCGCGAGGCCGCCCCTGACCGGGGCCGCTCGTCTGCGGTAGTTGCCGAACTGAATGCCTCAATCGCACAGAAACGTTCGGTTGAGACATTCAGTTTGCGCGGATAGGGCTAGCGGCCGGCGAGTTCGACGACGGTGTCGCTGGCGTCGATCAGCCAGCCGGGGAAGAAC
>JANOEM010000246.1:0-2834 GCA_031413195.1 Actinomycetes bacterium | reverse complement strand
CCACCTCCAGTTCGGGCGAGAAGAGTCGCGTTCGGATCACCTCCGCGACGACAAGGTTGTCCTCTTCGACTTGGACCTGGTACTGCAGGAACACGTTCGTGTCCTGAGCCACCTGTTGCGAGTAGTCGGAGTAATAGGAGTTGGCTTCATTGCGCGCGATGGTCGCCTTCGCGTACCCCTGCAACGCATCGCCGCCGGCCAGCGCGCCGTAGTAGGCGGCGTAGGCGGTCATCACCCCGGCCAGGCCGAGCAGGATCGCAGCCATGACCTCGATTCGGGCCCGGCTGTTCTCGGGTTCCACCGTTTTGTCCGTCATCGGGTCCTGACTCGCACCGGTGATCTCGCCGCCGAGTGGGTTACCAGTCGTCTCGTCAGTCATCGTCGGCCCTTCCATCGAGCGCCATCACCCGATGGCACTGCGTGGGGCGAAGCTAATCGAGACGACTGCTTCGACCTGGCATTTCCCGTTCTACGGGAATCATCCAGATTGTGGTACCGGGCCTGCTGAACATTTTGTACAATTGCGGTTTCGGACCCCGCTTTCGGGTCTGGCGACGAAGGGGATCACGATGGCGTTGGCAGAACGACTGAGCAGATTAGGCACAGAGACGGCTTTCTCGGTTTCGCTGGCTGCGGCCGAGTGGGGCGCCAAAGGCAACAGGATCTTCCCGTTCCATCTCGGAGACCTCAACCTCGCAACTCCTTCGAACATCGTTGCGGCGATGGATCGGGCGATCGCCGACGGCAAGACCGGCTACTGCCCGGCGGCCGGGATTCCCCAATTGCGCGAAGCATTGGCGGAAGACATCGGCGGCCGGCGCGGGCTGCACTACTCCCCCGGTCAGGTCGCGGTCCAACCGGGCGGCAAGCCGGTCATCACCAAGTTCATCCAAGCGGTCATGAATCCGGGCGACGAGGTCCTCTATCCAAACCCCGGCTACCCGATCTACGAGAGCCAGATCGAGTACTTCGGCGGGGTTGCCAAGGCGTATCGATACCTGCCGTCACGGACCGGGTTCGAGATCGACCTCGACCAGATTCGTTCCTCGATCACACCTGCCACGAAAGCGATCATCTATAACGACCTCCAGAACCCGATCGGTGCAGAATCGACCGATGCCGAACGCGAAGCGATCGCCGAGATCGCGATCGAACACGATCTGTACGTGTTGTCGGACGAGGCCTACTTCGAGATGCGCTACTCAGGATCCTCCACGTCGATCGCATCGTTGCCAGGGATGCAGGAACGAACAGTGATCCTCTACACGTTTTCGAAGAAGTTCGCGATGACCGGCTGGCGCCTCGGTGCCGCAGTCGGCCCGCTCGAGATCGCAGAAACGATCGCCAAACTCAACACCAACGACGAGTCGTGCACCACCCACTTCGTTCAGTACGCCGGCGTCGAGGGGATTCGAGGTGAACAGACCGAGACAGCAGCGATGCTCGATGTCCTGGTCGACCGCCGCAACGCCGCTGTCGAGGTCCTGAGCGAGATCGACGGCTTCAGTGTCACCGCGCCAGAGGCGACCTTCTATCTCTTCCCCGATGTCACGGATGCTCTGGCGATCGTCGGAGCAGGCGACGTCGCAGAGTTCGCGGAGATGGCCTTGCACAACACCGGCGTTTCATTCTGCACCCGGCGCCACTTCGGGCGACCGCAGCCCGGCGAGACTCGACAGTACGTTCGCTTCGCCTACTCCGGCATCGCCACTGTTGAAATTCGCGAAGGCCTCGGCCTGCTTCGCGAATGGATCGAGAGCGTCTGATGCCAACACGATCGCGGGTCGTCATCACTGGCCGCATCCCGGAACAAGCGGTCGCCATGCTCGAATCCGATCACCATGTCGTCGCGTGGACATCCGAGGATCTGATCTCTCGGGAAGAACTGCTTCGGCGCGTGAGCGGCGCGCACTCGATCGTGTCGTTGTTGACCGAGAAAGTCGACGCCGAGTTGCTCGATGCGGCCGGGCCGCAGCTGCGAGTCGTGTCAAACGTCGCCGTTGGCTACAACAACATCGATGTCGCTGCGTGTCGTGAGCGAGGTGTCATCGCCACCAACACACCTGGCGTCCTCACCGACGCAACCGCAGACATCGCGATGTCGCTGATCTTGATGACAACGCGGCGTCTGGCAGAGGGCGAACGTGTCATCCGCAGCGGTCATCCGTGGCAGTGGGGCATGTTTTACATGCTCGGGACCAGCATCCAGGACCGGCAGCTCGGGGTGGTCGGAATGGGCCAAATCGGTGCAGCGCTCGCTCGCCGAGCTGCAGCGTTCGGGATGAAAATCGCGTACACAAACCGAAACCCGATCGCGCCGGAATTGGATCGGGAGTTCGATTGCGTGCGCCTTTCGATGGACGAGCTCCTGTCGACCAGTGATGTCGTGTCGCTGCACTGTCCGTACTCGCCCGCAACGCATCACCTGATCGGGCCCGCCGAGCTCCAGACGATGAAGTCGAGCGCAACGCTGATCAACACGGCGCGAGGACCGGTGGTCGACGAAGCCGCACTGGTGGATGCCTTGATCAACGGCACGATCGCCGGAGCCGGGCTGGACGTCTTCGAGGACGAGCCGCGTGTACACCCAGGCCTGATCGGCCTCGACAACGTTGTCCTGATACCGCACCTCGGATCGGCAACGATCGAAACTCGGACCGCGATGGCAACCCTGGCCGCCGCCAACGTGCTGTCGGTCCTGCGCGGCGACCCGGCACTCACCCCGATCGACTGAGGGCAGCTACGGTCCTTTCCCGTGTTGATCCTCGCCGACGACCTCACCGGAGCCGCCGACGCCGCAGCCGCGTTTGCAGTCAGTGGGCATCGCGCTCGCG
>JANOEM010000245.1:0-17821 GCA_031413195.1 Actinomycetes bacterium | reverse complement strand
CAAACACGAAGCCCACCGCGTCCGCTCCCATCGCGACCGCGAACAGCGCATCGTCCTCGTTGGTGATACCGCAGATCTTGACGAACATTCCAACGTGCACCGTACAGCGGATCAGCCCGATTGCTGGAGTTCATTTGGCCGATCGCGTCGAGTCTCGCCAGCCCTCAGCCAGTCCTCAGCCGACGGAGCTCGGCGACGGGGTCGGCAGCAGTGACCAACGTTTCCCCGACCAGCACAGCGTGGTACCCAGCGTTCTGCAACGCACGGGCGTCCACCGCGCCCCTGACGCCACTCTCAGCGACCTTGACCAGATGATCGGGAATGGCCGAAGCCATCCGGACAGCTCGTTCGTGGTCAACCTCGAATGTCACCAGATCGCGCTGGTTCACGCCGACGATGCGCACGTCGGCAGCAAGCGCTTCCTGGAGTTCGGCTTCGTCGTGGATCTCGACGAGGACTTCGATCCCGAGCCGGTCCGCAAACGCGTGCAGTTCGACGAGTTCGTCGGGGCGCAGCGCCGCAGCGATCAGCAGTACACAATCGGCGCCCATCAACCGCGCATCGCAGATGTCGTACGCGTTCACGGTGAAGTCCTTGCGCAGCACCGGCAGCGTGACGGCGTGGCGGGCCAACTGGAGATCGGAAACAGATCCACCGAAAAACTCAACATCGGTCAGCACAGACAACGCCGCCGCACCCCCGGCGGCATACGTCGCAGCGAGTGCGGCCGGGTCGAGATCGGCATTGAGTACACCCTTGGAGGGCGAGCGTCGCTTGATCTCACTGATCACCGCGAGTTCGCCGTGCACCGCTGCTGCCGTCACCGATGCCCCAAAGTGACGCACCGGAGGCATCCGGAGGGCCTGCTCGATCAAGTCTGTGAGCGCCCGACGGTCGGTGGACGCGACCTCGCGATGGCGGTCGAGAATTCGGTCGAGGTAGGTTGCCATCGAGCGCCGACGATACCGAGCCGATCGAGGCAATGCGCACGTAGCGTGGTGAGGTGCCGCATGGACCGGAACCAACCGTCAGAGTCGATAGGCCGATCATGCAGATGGGCTGGGAGCGATTGACGTTCGTCCATTGGGCATACGACCCGGCCGATGTCCAACGCCTGCTCCCTCCAGGTCTGACGGTGCAGACCTTCGACGATCGGGCATGGGTCTCGCTGGTCCCATTCGTGATGCGGGTCCGGTTTCCGCTCATCGGCGTGGTGCCATGGTTGAGCACCTTTCCCGAGACGAATGTCCGCACCTACGTGACGGCGGACGACGGAACGGAAGGGATCTGGTTCTTCAGCCTGGATGCGACTCGCCTGGCTGCCGTGGCTTCGGCGCGAGCTGCGTACCGGTTGCCGTACATGTGGTCACGGATGTCGGTGGAATCGTCGTTTGATTCGACGGCCATTTCACCAACGGCCACAGACGGCGACACTATCTCCTACTCGTGCACGCGCCGATTTCCGGGCCCGCGAGGAGCCACGAGCGATGTCGCCGTGCGAATCGGCGCGGTTCTCGGCGACGACGAACTGGACGAACGAGATCACTTCCTCTCGGCCCGGTGGCGGCTCTACAGCCACATGTTCGGGCGAACCTGGGGCGCTCGGGCACTCCACCAACGGTGGCCGCTACAACGAGCCACCCTCGAGCGATACGACGACGAGCTGATCACCGCGTCGGGCCTTGCTGGTCCACGCGGCGAACCGATCGTGCAGTACTCCCCCGGTGTCGCCGTTGCAGTCAGCGTGCCATACCTCACCCACCGCGAGGAATGACCGCCGGAACATGCATACGTAATGCAGAGTGTTGGACGACCGAGGTGCAACGATGTGTAGGTGGTCACCGAACAAACGCTCATCGTCATCGAGGATGACCCGAACATTGCCGACCTGTTGGACACGTACCTTCGCGCAGCAGGTTTCCGAGTCCTGCTTGCACCGTCTGGCGGGCGCGGACTCGAACTGATCGATCAACACGGTCCGGCACTTGCGATCCTCGACATCGGGCTCCCAGACATGGACGGTTTCGACGTGTGTCGCAAGATCCGTGAGCGGGGCACCATGCCTGTGTTGTTCCTGACCGCACGAGATGGCGAGATAGACCGCGTGCTCGGCCTGGAACTCGGCGCCGACGACTACGTCACCAAACCATTCTCGCCACGCGAGGTTGTCGCCAGGGTGAAGGCAATCCTGCGTCGCGGAGTACCGACCAATCCGACCGACCCGACAGTGATCCCGATCGGCGACGACTTCGCGATCGATCTCGCCCGACGAGAAGTACGGGTCAAGGGCGACCCGGTAGCACTCGCCACGCGCGAGTTCGACCTGATCGCCCATTTGGCCAACAACCAGGGCGTCGCGCTGTCACGTCAACAACTGCTCGATGGCGTGTGGGGTGCCGACTGGTACGGCGACGATCGGACCGTCGATGTCCACGTCCGTCAGTTGCGCCGCAAGCTCGGAGACGATCTGCCCCTGGCAACGGTGTGGGGCATTGGTTATCGACTCGGATAACACTTTGATCACATCATGCTGACAGGCTGGCGCGCCGAATGACCCGCCGTCTTGCCCTCGCCATCACCTCGGTAGTGCTCGCGACGTTGCTCCTTGCCGGCGTCGGGACACTCGTAGTCGGCAACCTTCGCGCCCGCCACATGACCGAAACCGAGCTCCGACGTCAAGCCTCGGACGTCGCGGCCAATCTCGGTACGTTCCTGGACAACGATGGCACCAGCGACCGACCGGCTTCGCTACGACGCAGACTCAACTTGCTCAAGCTCTTCGGCAAGACGCTGGACCTAGACGGTTTGGCGATCTACGTGCTCCGTCCCGATGGCACGCTCGTGGGCGACGAGGTGCCGCCGGGGTTCAAGACCGAGTGGCTGGATGTCGGTCGGCTGCAGAATGGTGAGATCCTCACCGGATCGAAGGGCAATCTGGTTTTTGCAGCGGCACCAGCAACACTGCCGGACGGACGCGCCCTGGTCGTGGTCCTGACGCGTGAACCGAACACCGGTGCGCGCGCCGCCTTCGACACGTTTCTCCTGGCCGGTCTCGCAACGCTGGCGATCGGCGTCGGCGCGGCGGTCATCCTCGGGCGACGACTGGCGAAGCCGATTCGCGAAGCGAGCGAGGTCACGATGGGCATTGCCCGAGGCGACCTGTCCGCGCGCCTGCCCGAACCGAAGCCCGATGACCACGACGAACTCTCGGAACTTGCTCGATCCGTCAACGCAATGGCGGTCGAGCTCGAACGATCGAGAGTGCTCGAACAACAGTTCCTCCTCTCGGTCTCGCACGACTTGCGGACCCCGTTGACCTCGATCCGAGGCTACGCCGAGGCCATCAGCGACGGAGCCGCCGATCCCCAGCGATCGGCACTCGTGATCCGCAGCGAAGCACGGCGACTGGAACGGCTCGTCGCCGATCTGCTCGATCTGGCCAAACTGCGCTCGAACAGTTTTTCGCTGCTGCCCGAACCCGTCGATCTGATCGCCCTTGCCGGAGTCGCATGCGATGGCTTCCGGCCAGAGGCCGCCGAACGTCAGATCCAGATCCACCAGCCACCGCCGCTCGACAACCGCCGACTCGTCGTGTCGGCCGATCACGATCGGCTGGCTCAGGTCGCCGCAAACCTGATCGAGAACGCGCTGAAGTACGCTCGCTCGGAGGTGAACGTCAGCGTGGTGGTCGGCGGCGCCTACGCATCGCTGATCGTCGACGACGATGGCACCGGGATTGCCGACGCAGACCTCGCTCACGTCTTTGATCGGCTTTACGTCGCTCGGTCCCAGCCGATCCGGCACGAGAATGCGAGCGGGCTCGGCCTGGCCATCGTCAAGGAACTGGTCGAGGCAATGGGAGGCTCGTGTTCGGCCAGCCATGCGCCGATCGGTGGGGCACGACTTCTGGTATCGCTGCCCTTGTTGTCGCACGAGTGACCCGCGACCATTGACATCTCCCGTAACTGATCCTGCTACCTTCGCCGATCATGGCTGAGGCACACGACCGAACGGGCGAACGAACGTTCCTCGTCGAGATCTTCGCGATCAGCGCCGCCGCCCTGCTCCTGGAGATCTCCTACACCAGGATCATCTCGTTCAAGCTCTACTACTACTACACCTATCTGACGATCGGGTTGGCGTTGCTCGGCCTGGCATCCGGCGCCGTCATCATCGCGATCTCGGCGCGACTGAAGCGCACTCCGACTGCTGCCCTGCTGCGATGGTGCACCATTGCCGCCGTGTCCGCTGTCATCGTTGGCTACCTCGTGGTGGCGCTGATGCCACTCGACACGCTTGCACTTTGGGGTGACGATCGGACCGATCAACTCGTCAGCGTCAGCCAACTGGTGGGGATCTGCCTCGGTCTCTACGTCACCTTTCTGCCGATCGGAATGGCCGTTTCCGCTCTTTTCGCGCGCCGGGCGGAAAACATCAATCAGCTCTACTTCGCCGATCTCGCCGGCGCGGCACTCGCATGCCTGCTCGTCGTGCCGATCATGGCGTGGGTCGGGCCTGTTTCGGCAATCGCCGTTGTCGCAGTCCTGCTCGTCTTCGTCTCGATGCGCCTGCGGGCACGGGATTCGAGGATCGAACTCATCGCGCTCGCGGTGCTCGCGGTCGCCTTCACCGTCGTCGCTGTGCGACCCGAAATCGCCCCCGACATCCGCACCGAACAGACCAAGCAACTTCGCCCGGACCTGCCGATCGCAGCGTCGCGTTGGAGCGCGCTGTTCCGGGTCGACGCGGTGCAGTTCCCCGCCAACGTCGTGTTGTTCCACGATGGGCTGTGGGGTTCGGCGATCTGGCCATGGGATGGCGACCCGGCCTCGTTGACCCGCTTCGACACCGACGAGCGGTCTGTTCCTTTCGCGGCTGTCGGCGACCCCCCGCAACGGGTGCTCATCATCGGCGCAGCGGGCGGTCATGAAATCCAGGCTTCGCTGCACTTCGACGCTGCCCAGATCGACGCAGTCGAACTCAACCCGGCCACAGCAGATCTGCTCCGCAACCGGTTCGCCGACTACTCGGGCAATCTCACCGACCGAACGAACGTCAACTACGTCGTCGGCGACGGGCGAACGTATCTCGCCGATAGCGACGAGCGGTACGACATCGTCTGGTTCGTCGCTCCCGACTCGTACTCGGCGTCGAACGCTGCGTCCAGCGGCGCGTTTGTACTGTCGGAGAGCTACCTCTACACGGAGGAGATGTTGCGTGAAGCGCTGCAGCACCTGACTCCGAACGGGATGGTGGTGATGCAGTTCGGTGAGAAGGACTACGACCAGTTGCCAAACCGTACGACGCGTCTTGTCGCGACTGCCGGTGCCGCATACCAAGCGGAGGGCATCAACGGGTTTTCCGATCGCGTCGTCGTCGTCACGAACAGCCAGGTAGGAGTTCCGTTCTCGTCGTCGACGACGATGATGAAGCTCGCACCGTTCACCGACGAAGAAGTGCAGCGCATCATCACCAAGCAGGCCGAGATGCCGAACATGATCATCCGCCACGCGCCAGGGCAGGCTGACGACGACCCCTCGGCACCCGTGAACACGGTCATCGCCCGTGGTATCGATGCGCTCGAGGACTATCCCTACGACGTAGGCCCGATCAACGACAACCGACCGTTCTTCTGGCACTTCACGCCCTATACCGCAGTGATCAGCGACATCGTGCGCTCGGACGGGTACGCCGACGTCGAAGTCGGGATCGGCGAGCGGGTCCTGCTGCTTTTGCTCGGCGTCTCGATCCTGCTTGCAGGGGTCTTCCTGCTCGGCCCGATGTTGATCGCCCGCAAGACGTGGCGGGCGTTACCCGACAAGGCGATCTCCGCGCCGATCTTCGGAATCCTTGGGTTGGCCTTCATCGCGTTCGAGATCACGATGATCCAGAAGTTCTCGTTGTTCCTCGGCTATCCGACCTACTCGTTGACGGTCACGCTGATGGCGCAGCTGCTGTTCACCGGGATCGGTGCGCTGGTCAGCGAACGGTGGCACGATCGGGCACAGCGGATGCTGCTCGTGCTCGGCATCGCAGTCGTCGTCCTCGGGATGTTCTACGCCCTGGTCACGCCATCGCTGATGGAGTCCATGCAGGCTTGGCCGACTCTGGCGAAGGCGGTCGTAGTCGTCCTGCTCTGCGCCCCACTCGGATTCTGCCTCGGCATGTTCATGCCCTTGACCATCACCCTCGTCGCCACCGATGCCGAGCACCGCACCGAGTACGTGGCATGGGGTTGGGCGATCAACGGCTTCTTCTCGGTGATCGGATCAACCCTGACGACCATCGTCTCGATGGCCTTCGGGTTCCGGGTCGTGCTCTTCACGTCGATTGCGATGTACCTGGTCGCGATCGTGCTTCTCCGCCAACTCGTCGAACGCAAGGCCGGCCTTGGGCTGCACCAGCCGAGGTTTCCTGACGAGTCAGGAGAAGCCGAGCCGGCCCGAGATCTCAGCGAGCAGCCCTTCGATCGGAACCCGGACCTGCTCGGTCGAGTCCCTGTCGCGGACAGTCACCGCACCATCTTCGAGTGAGTCGAAATCGACGGTGACGCACAGTGGTGTTCCGATCTCGTCCTGGCGACGGTACCGGCGGCCGATCGCCTGGGTCTCGTCGTACTCGACCATGTAGTGCGCGCTGAGCGTGCGATGAATCTGTTTGGCCAGCGGCGTCAGGACGTCCTTCTTGGACAGCGGCAGCACCGCAACCTTGTAGGGAGCGAGTCGCGGGTGCAGACGGAGCACGGTGCGGACCTCGCCGTTCACTTCGTCCTCGTCATAGGCAGCGAGCAGGAAGGCCGCCATCGTCCGTGTCGCGCCCGCAGCTGGTTCGATCACGAACGGGACGTATCGCTCGTTGGTGGACTGGTCGAAGTACTCGAGTTTCTGACCGCTGTGTGCGGCATGTTGCTTGAGGTCGTAATCCGTGCGCTGGGCAATACCCTCGAGCTCACCCCATCCCCAGGGGAACTTGAACTCGATATCGCTCGTCCCCGCTGAGTAGTGGCTGAGCTCGTCGGCATCGTGTGGTCGCATCATCAGCATGTCGGCCGGGATTCCCAGGTCGATGTACCAGTTGAGGCGCTCGCTGCACCAGTACTCGTACCACTTCGGACCTTCGGCCGGCGGGACGAAGAACTCCATCTCCATCTGCTCGAACTCACGGGTCCGGAAGATGAAGTTGCCGGGCGTGATCTCGTTGCGGAAGCTCTTACCCACCTGCGCAATGCCGAACGGTGGCTTTCGGCGGCTGGTCTGCAAGACGTTTGCGAAGTTGAGGAACATCCCCTGCGCCGTCTCGGGACGGAGGTACACCTCCGCTCCGTCACCTTCGATCGGGCCGGCAAACGTCTTGAACATCAGGTTGAATGCGCGAGCAGCAGTGAATGACCCGACCGAGGCACAGTTGGGACAGACGTTCGGGTCGTTCAGGTGGTCCTCACGGAATCGCTGCTTGCACTTCGTGCAGTCGACCAGCGGATCGCTGAAGTTGGAGAGGTGACCGCTCGCCTCCCACACCTGCGGTGGCGACAGGATCGACGCGTCGATGAGCACGACGTCGTCTCTCATCTGCACCATCGACCGGACCCATGCGTCTTTGACGTTGCGCAGCATCAACGAGCCGAGCGGGCCGTAGTCGTAGCTCGAACGAAACCCGCCGTAGATCTCGGCGGACGGGTACACGAACCCGCGGCGCTTGCAGAGATTGACGATCTGGTCGAGCTCGGTTGCGGGCATCTCCACAGGCTATGGGCGATCGACCCCAGCTCACCAACGCAAGAACTGGACGGACTCAGTGGCGTTCGAACACGGCCACCGAGCGGAGCCTCCGCTCGATGTGATGCTCGATTGCCCGCGTTGCGTGGTTACCGACCTCGTGAGTGGCTTGCGACACGGGTACTGCGAGCGCTGCGTTGAGTTGACCTCCGAGGATCATTCGCATCAATTGCAGCGCCTCGTCGGTCAGCGGTGCGCCCGACCGACAAGTTCTGCAGAGCGCGCCGCCGTGGTCCATGTCGAACGAAACGAGCGGCTCGGGTTCGCCGCAGCGCACGCAGACATCGAGTTCGGGTCGCACACCCTCGAGCATCAGCAGCTTCCAGAAAAACGCCGGCACGACGAGCGGCGATTGGCTGGTGGCGATGGTGCGCAGCACCCCGACGAGCATTCGATACAGCTGCGGGTTCGGTTCGCGATCGAGCGACATCTGGTCGACCGCTTCGAGCACCGCGAGGCCTCTCGTCATGTGGTCGAGATCGGCAACCATCGGGGCGAGGGAATCGACCGATTCCGCCTGATTGACGATGTCGAGTTCGCGACCCTCGTGAAGCAGCAGCCGGACATGACTCATCGGCTCGAGTCGCGCCCCGAACTTGGAATGCGTCTTGCGGACACCTTTTGCGACTGCGCGGACCTTGCCGTGGCCTTCGGTGAGCAGTACCACGATGCGGTCCGACTCGGCCAGCTTGTAGGTGCGCAGGACCACGCCGGTGTCCCGATAGAGCCTGGTCACGTCATGCTCATTCGATTCCGCCGAATCGGCGGTGGCGTCGCGAGAACTCGTCAGCGGCTCGCTCGACATGACTCGTTGCGAGCTCGTTCCACGTCGTGTCGATGAACACGATCTCGCTGTAAGCAAGCTCCCAGACCAACGAAGGAGGCAGCCGGGTCGGCGGACCGAGAACGATCGTCAGATCGGGCTCGGACGGGGCGGGCGCCATGAGGATGGCGGTCAGCGCCGATTCGTCCATCGATTCGACGGCTGCGTCCTTCAGTTGCTCGATCGCCCACAGCAGTCGCTGACGGCCGTCGGCGGCCGGGTCGACGATGACGGTGCAGCCCTCACGAAGGTCGACCAACCGCTGCGTCTCGAACTGTTCCGGTTCCCTCTCGGACTCAGCCCCTTGTTCGTACGGACGCAGCGTCAACCACATCGCACCTGCGTGGGCGACTGCCTTGGCCAAATCGTTGCGGCGCGTTGCCCACAGCTCCCGGCCGAGGGCATCCCATTCCGCGACAGTTCCGCCGACGACCAGGACATGACGGAGCGAGACCCCTTCGCTGCCTTGCGCTGCCGTCTTCGTCGATCGCTTCCGAGCCACAGGATGATTCTCCCACGTCAGAACCGATTGTCCGTTCCTTCACGGATTAGCGTGACATCGCTGTGTCGACGCCGTCCGCTTCCCCCTCTTTACTTCCGGCCTCTCTCTCGCCGCTCGCTCTGCCACCGGCCTCGGCCCGCCCCCACGTGGCGTGCATCATGGACGGAAATGGGCGTTGGGCCAAAGCCAGGGGCCTGCCCCGGACGCAGGGGCACACCGAAGGCGAGGAAAACCTGGCAACCGTGGTCAGGGCAGCGGTCGCAAGCAACGTCGGTTGGCTCACGGTCTTCGGTTTCAGTACCGAGAACTGGGTCCGGCCACGCACGGAAGTCCGCCACATCCTGGGACTCCACGAGAAACTGTTCGGTCGCGTTGCCGAGCTCAACGAGCTGAACGTTCGAATCCAGTGGATCGGCCGACCGTTCGACTCCGCTGACGCGAGAACCCCCCGATACGTGCAGCGAGCCATCCGCAAAGCGCTCGCCGACACGGCGAGCAACACAGGGATGACCCTCACGATTGCGTTCGATTACGGCAGCCGTAAGGAACTCGCGAGCGCCGCCCAGGCGCTGATCGCCGACGGCGCACCCGTGACGTCGGCAGAGTTCGAGCGTCGGCTGTACTTGCCCGACCTCCCCCCCGTCGATGTGCTGGTCCGCACCTCCGGCGAACGGCGAATCTCCAACTTCTTGCTCTGGCAGATCGCTGGAACCACGGTCTACTTCACCGAGAAGGCCTGGCCGGACTTCGACGCCACTGAACTGCACAACGCGTTGCAACTCTTGTCTTGAGTATCTTGTCTTGAGTACCCGCGAGATCCAGGATGCGCTCGCCGCGGTGACCGCTGCCTTGCCGGCGGCTGAAGATCGCCCCGGACAGCTGCAGATGGCCGACGCGGTCGACCGGGCCGTGCGCACCGGGCGCCACCTCGTCGTTGCGGCCGGGACCGGGACCGGCAAGTCACTGGGATATCTCGTGCCGGCGGTGATGGCCGGCAAGCGGGTCGTGGTCACAACGGCCACCAAGGCGCTGCAGGACCAGCTCGCCAACAAAGATCTTCCGCTCTTGGCCGAACACCTCCCGAAACCCTTCGAGTGGGCAGTTCTCAAGGGCCGCAGCAACTACATCTGCCTTCAACGAGTGCGTGAGGTGCAGCAGGCCACGACCGGTCAACTGGAGCTCGAAGACATGGCACCAACGGTGCGGCTCGAGGTCAAGCGGCTCGGCGAGTGGGCAGGGACGACCCGCACCGGAGACCAGGCAGACCTGGATTGGATGCCGTCCGATCGGGCATGGCAGTCCGTGTCGGTGAGCAGCGATGAGTGTCCCGGCGCCAGCCGATGCCCGATGGGAGACCCCTGCTTCGCCGAAGCCGCACGTTCACGGGCGACGACGGCCGACGTCGTGGTCGTCAACACCTTCCTCTACGGGTTACATGTGGCGAGCGGCGGCGTTCTCCTGCCCCCGCACGACGTCGTCGTGGTCGACGAAGCGCACTCTCTGGAAGACATCATGAGCGACACGGTCGGTATCGCGATCGGGAGCGGGCGCTTTCTCAACCTGGGTGTGACACTGAAGCGAATCCTCGAGGACTCCGCACTGATCGCAGCAGTGATCGAATCGGGGGCCGTGCTCCGGGACTCGATCTCACCACTACTCGGCCGCCGTCTGCCGCATCCGTTCCCGGACTCGATCAACGAGGCGCTGATCCTCGGTCGCCAACGGATCGACAACGCGCAGGCAGCACTTCGAGCGATCGACACCACCGTCGAGGACGCCAAACAACGCAAGCTTCGTGCCCAGACGCAGGCAACGCGACTGATCGATGACATCGACCGTGCCCTGACGGCCGCAGAGGGATTCGTGAGCTTCGTCTCGGGCGGCCTCGACAACCCTCGGCTCGAGATCGCACCGCTCGATGTCGGGCCGACACTTCGCACCGGCATCTGGAACGAACACACGGCAGTACTCACCAGCGCAACGATCCCCGCATCACTGATCCAGCGGGTCGGGCTTCCTGCCGACCAGGTGGACAGCCTCGATGTCGGCAGCCCATTCGACTACGAGCACAACAGCATGCTCTACTGCGCTCTCCACCTTCCCGATCCGCGCTCGCCGGAGTTCTCGGCCGCCGTCCACGACGAACTGGTCAAGCTGATCACTGCGGCGGGGGGCCGAACTCTGGCCCTGTTCACGAGTTGGAAGGCAATGGAGGCGGCGGCCGCTGCCATCAAGGGGCGAATCCCGAACCAGATCATGACGCAGCGGGATCTTCCCAAGACTGCATTGGTCAAGGCGTTCAGCGAGGACGAGTCGACCTGCTTGTTCGCAACAGCGGGGTTCTTCCAGGGTGTCGACATTCCTGGTCGAACCCTTTCGTTGGTCACGATCGACAGGCTGCCGTTTCCCCGCCCCGACGACCCGCTGCTGTCGGCGCGACGCGAACTTCTCGGTGCTCAGGCGTTCGCTCAGATCGACCTCCCGCGGGCCGCCACTCTGCTCGCCCAAGCCACCGGGCGATTGATCCGCAACGCCACTGACCGTGGCGTCGTGGCCGTGATGGACCACCGTCTCGGCAAAGCGAACTATCGATGGGACATCGTCAAGGCACTGCCTCCGATGCGGCGCACGCGTGACTTCGCCGAGGTCGAGGCGTTCCTGCGCGAGATCACCGGCTGACCCATGCCCGCCGTTTGCTACCGTGACCGCAATGGCCGATCCAGCACGCGACGCACTCGTCTCCTACTCGATGAGCGGCAGGATCGCGACGATCACGATGGACTCGCCGGGCAATCGGAACGCTCTTTCGAAAGCGTTCGTCGATGATCTTCACGTCGCCCTCGATCAGGCCGAACACGACGACGTTCGGGTGATCGTGCTCGGCCACAGCGGCAACACCTTTTGTGCCGGGGCCGACCTGAAGGAACGTTCGAACGGGCCGGTCGATTCGACACCCGTCGTTGCCGTGTTCAGGCGGTTGATGGAATCGACCCGACCGACGATTGCGGCCGTCGGGGGGTTCGTTCGCGCCGGAGGGATCGGCCTGATGGCATCGTGTGATCTCGTCGTCGTGAAGCCGACGGTGGACTTCGCCTTCACCGAGGTTCGCCTCGGTCTCGCTCCTGCAATGATCTCGGTGCCCATTCTTCGCCGCTGCCCGCCAGCGCGAGTGACGTCTTGGTGGCTCACGGCTGAACGCTTCGATGCGACCGAGGCCCGATCTGCCGGCCTCGTCGATCACGTTGCGGATGACGTCGCTGCGAAGGTGGCATCGTTGTGCGACGTGCTGTTGATGGCCGGCCCACGAGCCCTGACCGCGACCAAGGAAATTCTCCGCGCCGTGCCGGGCGAGACGATCGATGTGGCGTTCCCGAGGATGCAACGACTCTCGGAGTCGCTCTTCGAGTCGGCGGAGGGCACCGCAGGGATGCGCGCGTTCCTCGCAGGGCAACCACCGCCATGGGCGTCCTGATCGGGCTGGTTCAGCCCAACAAGCGGTAGCCCAGCCCGCGAACGGTGACGAGCAGTTTCGGATCATCGGGGTGATCCTCGATCTTGAGCCGCAACCGACGCACGTGGGCGTCGACCAATCGGCTGTCGCCGAGATACTCGTAGCCCCACACTCGTTCGAGCAATTGATCGCGGGACAGTACGGCGCCCGCGTGCTCGGCGAACTCGCACATCAGCCGGAACTCGGTCTTGGTCAAGCTCAGCTCGATGTCGCGTTTGAGCACGATCCCTTGTTCATGGCGCACCTCGACATCGCCGAATCGGCTTCGTCGGGTCTCATTTGGCGGGGTCTCGTGCAGCTGCACACGCCGCAACTGGGCTCGGATCCTCGCCGCGAGTTCCTTCGGTACGACCGGCTTCGTGACATAGTCATCGGCGCCTGCCTCGAGCCCGACGACCAGGTCATAGGTATCGGTCTGGGCAGTCACGATGATGATCGGAACGATGCTCTTGGCCCTGATTGTCCGGCACACCTCGAACCCTGAGATGTCGGGGAGCCGCAGGTCGAGTAGCACCAGATCGGGCTCGCGTTCGTTGAAGGCGTCCAACCCGGCCCGACCGTCGGGCGCCTCACGCACCTCGTAGCCCTCGTCCTCGAGGGCCAGGCGAAGTGCCAAGCGGATGGAATCATCGTCCTCGACGAACAACAGAGATTGCACGGTCCATCCATTCTGTTACAGGAATCGCACACATCGGGCGATCGGTCGTCACATTGCCCAACCATCATTACCCATGTTCACGCTGCTTCGGTGAGGTACCTTCCTCCCCCTGGTGCCTCACCGGCAGCGAGGAACGCGGCGGTTTCATCACCCAGCAGTTTGGTCAACGATCCCAGAGAACGAGGCCAGAGGAGGTCAAACCGATGTCCGCTCCAGTGTTGTGCACACGTCTTGACTCCAAGCTCGGAGCCGTCGTGCTCACCGTGTCCGGTCCACTAGCGACCTGCGATCAAGTCGACGCGTTGAAGCGGGCGCTCGTCGACCTCCCTGGCGGATACAGCCTGATCATCGAGCTCGACGCGATGACAACACTTTCGGCCACGAGCCTCAGCTGCTTTCGCGAGCTGGCCCAAGACGCCACACGTCACGGCATCCATTTGATCCTGGTCAGCGAATCGATCGACGTCAGAGCGAATCTGGTGCTCGCCGATCTGGACTCCTTGGCGCCGGTCCTGCACAACCTGGCCCAAGCGCATCACATTCTCGCGGCAGCTGCGTAGCGTCCGGCGCTGCGCAGCTGCTGCGACGCCAACAGTCGAGCGCGGGCGGCCCTGAGCCACACGGTGGTGGGCGCGGCGGTGGAAAATCGGTAACACTGGCGGCGTGGCACGCCAGAAGAAGTTGAACCGCGCCCTCAGCCTGCGCACACGGTTCACCCTCTTTCTCGGCCTCACGGCGCTGACGACATCGACCGCGCTGACAATCCTGACGTATACGACGGCGCGCACCTACCTGCTCGATCAACGCTCCTCGGTCGCTCGCGTGCAAACCTTCGCCAATGCTTCCGCTGCGCTCTCCGAGCTCAAGTTCCGGGACTCGGACAAGGACATCCGCACGTTCATCACAGGGGTCCGAACCGACGAGAAGGGATTTGCAATTCTGTTTGTCGAGGGGGCGGTGTACCCGAAGAGTCAGGCACGACAACCCGACGCCTTCCCGCCGGAACTACTCCAGCAAGTACTCCAAGAGGGTCAGACCGGCCAGCAGCGGTTCTCGATCGACGGCGAACCGTATATCGCGGTCGGTGTCGACATCAGCGCCACCAATGCGCAGTACTTCGAGGCCTTCCCTCTTTCTACGACCGATCAGGTCATTCGTCTCATAGGCACTGCGCTCGTGATCGGATCGATCTCGATCACCGTCCTTGCTGCTGCGCTCGGCTGGTGGGCAAGCCGGCGGCTGCTCAAACCGGTCAGCCGTGTCGCAGCCGCGGCCAGCGGGATCGCATCGGGAGGTCTGCACACCAGGCTGCTGCCCGAGAGCGACCCAGAGCTGAACCGGCTGGCGCAGTCGTTCAACGACATGGCCGACACGATGCAGAATCGAATCGAGCGCGAAGCCCAGTTCGCAAGCGACGTCAGTCACGAGTTGCGCTCTCCCATCACTGCGCTGAGCGCTGCAGTCGAGGTCCTCGACGCACGACGAACCGACCTGCCCGACCGAACCCAACAGGCCCTCGACGTCGTGGTCACCCAGGTGCGCCGGTTCGATCAGATGGTTCTCGACCTGCTCGAGCTCTCCCGCCTGGACGCAGGCGTCACCGACATCAATCGTGAAGAACTGCGCCTCGACGACATCGTCCCCCGAATCGCTCAGCGCTACGGCTTCGGCGATGTGCCGATCGACGTGCATCCCGACGCCTGCAAGAACTTGTGGATCGACAAGTTGCGCCTCGAACGGATCCTTGCCAACCTGCTCGACAACGCCCGCCATCACGGCGGCGGACCTACCCGGATCAGCATCGAGCCCGACCGCAAGTCGTCGCTGCTGTTGATCGTCGAGGACTCAGGCCCAGGCGTCGCACGCGGAGAGAGACAACGCATCTTCGAACGATTCGCCCGTGGCACCGCTGCCCGTCACCGAGTAGGAACAGGACTTGGGTTGGCACTGGTGGCCGAACACGCTCACGCTTTGGGGGGCGAAGCCTGGGTCGAGGACAAGGCCGGCGGTGGGGCACGATTCGTTGTCAGCTTCCCGCTCGGCAGGACCGGAGGAGAACCGTAATGCGCACACGGATACTGATCACGATGCTGCTGTTACTCGGGTTCGGCGCCGCTTGCGGCGCACCGAAGTCCGGCGCTTTCACCCCCATCGACGGTGGGCGAATCCCTGCGTCGCTGACGGCCACGACATCGACCACGTCCACCACCCTGCTCAGCACCACGACCACCATCGAAATGGCAAGCACCACGACCTTCGTCGAGGCACCTCCGACGACGATCTTCAACGAACCGGTGCGGCTGTTCTTCGTCGCCGGACGGGAGCAGATCGTCAGCATCGAAGTGCCACTTGCCCGACCCGTGTCCGTGGCGCAGGTGATGGCCGTGTTGGAGTCCGGTCCGACGGGCGACGGCGCAGAAGGCCTGCGGAGCGCGATCCCTGCCGATTCACAGAGCACGACTTCGGAGGATCGTGGGCTGATCACGGTCGATCTCCCTCCCGACTTCTTCACCGACCTCGAGGAGAATCCAGCAGATCAACGACTTGCCGTCGCCCAGATCGTGCTGACGCTGACACAACTCGGTGGTATCTCCCAGGTCACGTTCACCCAGAACGGGGAACCAATCGCAGTCCTGTTGAGCGATGGTTCGCTCAGTGAAGTTGGCCAGATCCTGTTCGAGGATGACTACAGCGCGTTGATCAACAGCAACCCGCCGCCGGCCACGACGACAACAACGACGACGACAGTACCGACCACCACGACGGTACCGACGGCAGTGACAACGGCTGCTGCGACGGCGCCCGCTGCCGTGCCCGCGATCGAGGCAGAGAGCACCACGACCACCGTCGGTCAATAGCCGAGGCGCTCGATCCTGTCGGGCTTGCGCTGCCAGTCCTTGTCGACCTTGACGAACAGCTCGAGATAGGCCCCTTCGGGCATTTGCGCCCGCGCTCGTTGTCCGACCTCTTTCAGTACGGCACCGTGCTTGCCGATGACCATCCCCTTCTGGCTCTCGCGCTCGACGAGGATCTCGCAACGCACCCGCGGCCACTCCCACTCCGAAACCCGGGTCGCGATGGAGTAGGGAAGCTCGTCCTCGAAGATTGCGAGCAACTGCTCGCGCACCAACTCGGCGACCCACTCTTGTTCAGGGATGTCACTGATCTCGCCGGCTGGGAAGTACATCGGTCCTTCTGGCATCAACGATGCGAGGTGCGCAAGGAGCTCGGGAACCCCTTCGCCGGTCTTGGCCGAAACCGGGAAGTACTCCGAGGCACCGAGGCCGCTGGACCGGATGAGCTGCTTCAAGACTGCCTGCTTGGATGCGGCGTCGACCTTGTTGACGACGACGACAGCCTTGGAGACGTCTATTCGGTCGGCAACCCATTGATCCCCCGACCCGAACGGCATCGTGGCGTCGATCACCAAGCACACCACGTCGACGTCTTCGGCCGACTCGAGCGCAGTCGCATTGACCCGCTTGCCCAAGGCCGTAACCGGCTTGTGCAACCCTGGCGTGTCGACGAAGACGAGTTGGGTGTCGGGCAGGTTGACGATGCCGCGAACGCGTTTGCGAGTGGTCTGGGGCTTGTCGCTGACGATGCTCACCTTCTGCCCGCACACCGCGTTGAGCAGCGTGCTCTTGCCCACATTGGGGCGCCCGACAAAGGTGATGAATCCGGATCTCATGCCGGGTGGACGCTATCGCCGGCCCCGGCTGGTGCCGGGCATCGCACGCTCAGACCTTGCTGTCCCGACCGGCCCAGAACGGGCCCCGCAGCTCGCGCTTGAGGATCTTTCCGCTACCGGTCTTGGGCAATTCGTCCGACCAGGTGATCGAACGAGGCACCTTGTAGTGCGCCAGCTTCTCCCGGGCGTGTGTCATCACGTCGGCGTCGGTCAGCCCGGCGCCTTCACGTTGAACGATGACAGCGTGAACCGTTTCACCCCACTCGTCGTCCGGGATCCCGAACACCGCCGCTTCGTAGATGTCGACATGAGCCTCGAGCGCAGCCTCGATCTCGGCCGGATAGATGTTCATCCCGCCCGAGATGATCATGTCCTTCTTGCGGTCACAGATGTAGACGAAGCCCTCGTCATCGAGATACGCGATGTCGCCGACCGTCTGATAGCCGTGCTTCTGGTCGGCTTCGAACTTGTCGTGTTGCTTGTAGGAGTCGGCGAACACACTGGGGCTCTTGACGAACAGTTCGCCCGGATTGTCCGGGCCGAGGCCGGTCACCTGATTGCCCTCGTCGTCGAACAATTTGATCTCGACCATCGGTGACGGTTTGCCACACGAACCCGGTTTGCGAAGCTGGTCCTCGGGCAGCAGCACGCAATTGACGCCCAGTTCGGTGCTGCCATAGATCTCGTACAGGGAGTCAGCCGGGAAGTCAGCCAGATACATCTGTTTCAGCGCAAAGCTCCACGGCGCCGCGTTCGCGATCATCTTGCTCATCGACGAGGTGTCGAAGCGTGCCTTGACCTCGGCTGGGAGCGCACAGATCATCCGGATAGGTGTCGGCGCGCTGAAGGTTGACGTGACCT
>JANOEM010000244.1:0-8745 GCA_031413195.1 Actinomycetes bacterium | reverse complement strand
CATTTGCCTTCGACGTAGATGCCGGGCTCGACGCTGAATGCGTGGCCGGCCTGGAGCGGCAACCCGTTCCCTTCAACCATGTACGGATCCTCGTGGGCTTCGAGACCAATGCCGTGGCCGGTGCGGTGGAAGAAGAACTCGCCGTATCCGGCGGCGTCGATGACTCGACGAGCGGCACGGTCCACCTCTTCGCACGGGGTACCGACGATTCCGGCGGCAACAGCCGCGTGCTGTGCTGCCTGAAGCACGGCGTAGGCATCGCGCACCTCCGGCGGCGGTGTACCCAGATAGACGCAGCGGGTGATGTCGCTGCAGTAGCCGTTCATCGTGCCGCCGAAGTCGCACAGCAGGATCTCGTCCGTACCGATCACCCGCTCGCTCGCGTGGTGGTGCGGCGATGCGGCGTTGGCCCCAGCGGCGACGATCGCGAAATTGGTCACCTGATGGCCTTCGGCGATGATTCGTTCGGACAGATCGGCCGACACTGCTGCCTCGGTGCGCCCGACCAACGGGATCTCACCAGCCTGGAGCAGTGCGGCGATCCGATCGACGGCAGCGCCAGCGGCACGCAATGCATCGATCTCGGCCGCGTCCTTGGTCATCCGCATCGATGAGACGACGTTGGCTCGACTGAACGTCGCGCCGGGTAGCAGTGGCAGCAGTTCGACCAGGAACCTGGCCCACATCTGGTCACCGACCGCAACCGACCGAGTCGCGCCGGCTTCAGCCGCAAGTTTGGCGACGATCTCGACCGGGTTCTCGGTCTCTCCCCAGGGAACCAGGCTGAATACTCCGGGCTGGGGGGTCACTCGCGCCGCTTCCATCCGGGGGATCACCATCCGGGCCTCGCCATTGCGCGGGACAACCAGCATCGTCAATCGTTCGAGCGGCATCGCGGTGTATCCCGAGATGTAGGGCAGATCGAACCCGAGCGACAGCAGCAACAAGTCGATGCCTTGCTCATCCATCTGCGCCCTTGCGCGGGCCATTCGCTCGACGTAGATGTCGGTCACCGCCCCAGTTGCTTCCATCCCAGCCGATTTCAGCCCAGCCGTTTCCGGCCCAGTCGTTTCCATGGCCCTCATTCTGCCCCAGCAACCGCGTCAGCGGACTGGCGAGCGTGGTAGCTACTGCGAGTCAATGGGCTGGCCTCGACATGGCCGATCCCGAACGCCTCACCGATCGCCTTCCAGCGATCGAACTCGGCCGGGTCGACCCAACGATGGACGGGAACGTGGTTCGAGGTCGGGCGCAAGTACTGACCGATCGTGACGATGTCGACACCGACCGATGCGAGATCGAGCAACACCCCGTCGACCTCGTCAACCGTCTCGCCCATCCCGACGATGAGACCCGACTTGACGGTGAGGCCCGCCGACTTGGCCGCAGCGAGCACCGCGAGGCTCCGTGCGTACCCGGCCGACGGGCGCACGGCACGCTGCAGTCGGGGCACTGTCTCGACGTTGTGATTGAACACATCCGGACGGGCCGCGAACAGAAGCACAAGCGACGTGATGTCGCCCTTGCCATCGGAGACAAGCGTTTCGATTCGAGTCGATGGACAGCGATCGCGAATCGCAAGAACGCAAGCCGCAACGTGGGCCATACCTCCGTCTGCCAGGTCGTCACGGGCGACCATCGTGAGCACCGCGTGGGAGAGGTCCATCCGGGCGACGGCCTCTGCGACTCGGTCGGCTTCGTCATCTTGCGGAGCGAGCGGCTTGCGGGTGTCGACCAGGCAGAAGCCGCAGGCTCGAGTGCACCGTTCACCGAGCACCATCAAGGTGGCCGTGCCGTCCGACCAGCAATCGCTGAGGTTCGGACAGCCGGCCTCCTCGCAGACAGTGACGAGTTGGAGATCGCGCACAGTCTTCTTCAGCGACAACACCTCGACGCCGTGGGACACCTTCGGTCGAAGCCACTCGGGCTTGCGCTCGGCCAAGCCGACCGAATCGGTGACCCCGGCTGTAGCGAGACGTCCCATCAAGCGCACCGGTTCGCCACGCGGTCGATCGAACCTCGGCTCGATCGACGTGCCCGCCCGCGAGCCAATGACTTCGAGGATGCCGTGTTCCGAACCGGAACGAGGGACAACGCCCGGCCCCTCACCGCGCGAGAACGGTGAAAGATCCTCCGGACGCTCGTGCCACGCGACGTCTTGACGTTCGAGGCCGGTTCCCCACCGGCTTCCGGCAAGCTGCGCAATCACATCGACCACCTCGGCCATCGAGACCACGAGACCTTCCTCGGCCAAAGAGGTGACCGGTCGGTCGGCGATGCCGCACGGGACGATGTAGTCACGCAGGTAGCGCATGTCGGTGCTGACATTGAGACCGAAACCGTGCATGCTGCGCCCGCGCGAGACCCGAACTCCGATCGCGCAGATCTTGCGTGTCTCGGGACCGGTCGGGTCGATCCAGACACCGGGGTAGCCGGTAAGCCGGCCGGCGTCGGCGATACCGAGCTGGGCGAGTGCGTCGATCACGAGTTGCTCAACGTTGCAGACGTGGGCGAGCGTGTCGGCCGGACCGGCCCGGCCACCGTGTTTGGATGGCAGGGAGAGGATCGGGTACCCGATCAGCTGACCCGGACCGTGATAGGTGACGTCGCCACCACGGTTCACGCCGACGAGTTCGGCCTCGACCGATGCAGGATCGACCAGAACATTCGCCGCGAGGTCAGCCCGCGGGCCGTGGGTGAACACATGACGGTGCTCAAGCAGCAGCAGGTGGTTCGCCGTTCCGTGGTGGAACAGCGACTCCTGCAGGGCCAGGGCTTCGCTGTACGGCACGCGCCCCAGCCAACGAACATGAAGCGGCGTGTCGAACGCAGTCAGTTCGGCCATGACGTCAGCAACGATCGTCCCGCATCACAGCTCGGCGCTCCAGTCGCGAGTCTCGAGGATCTCCTTGACCTTGACCAAGAAGCCGGCAGCGTAGGCACCGTCGAACGCACGATGATCCCAACTCATCGCCAGGTTGCCGACCGGGTGGATCGCGATCGCCTCGGCACCGCCCGGCAATTGGACGACCACCGGCTTGCGCACGATGGAGTCGGTCGAAAGGATCGCGACCTGGGGCTGATTGATGATCGCCATGGTCAACACGCTGCCGGCCGAGCCGTTGTTGCTGATGGTGAACGTGCCGCCTGAGATCTCGTCGGGGCTGAGCTTGCGGCTCTTGGCCCGACTGGCGAGATCGTTGATCTCTCCGGCGATTGCGCGCAGCCGCTTGGTCTCGGCGCTGCGAACCACGGGCACGAGCAGGCCATTGAACTGCAGGTCGACGGCGATCCCGAGGTCGACGTAGTTGTGCACGATCAGGTCGTCGCCAGAAACGGTGGCGTTGAGATGGGGGAACTCACGCAGCGCATCGACGATTGCCCGGCTGATGAAGCTGAGATACGTCAGGCTGTAGCCCTCAGCGGCCTTCCATTCCGCCTTGATCGCCGAGCGGGTGAGATCGACGTTGGCGAAATCGACCTCGACGACGCTGAATGCGTGCGGGGTAACACTGAGGCTCCTCACCATGTGATCGCCGGTGAGCTTGCGGATCTTGCTGAGCGACACGACCGAATCGCGCTCTCCGACGACAGCCGGCGCAACGGGCGACGCCGGAGCCGCTACCGGTGCCGGAGTTGTCGCCGGAGCTGGTGCTGGTGCTGCCGCGGGTGGCGCTGGCGCTGGCACAGGACTTGCAACTGGCTGGACAGGCGCTGTTGCGGCTTGACCGGCAGCGACACGGTCGATGTGATCGAGTACGTCTTCACGGGTGATCCGGCCGCCAGGGCCGGTACCGATCAGGTCCTTGGTGTTGATGCCGTGCTCGGCGACGAGCCGGCGGACCACAGGCGAGAGCAGACGATTGTCGGGTGCCGTGACCGGCTCGGAAGCGGCGAGCGATTCGGGAACCGTGGGTGCCGCCACTTCGGACACGACCGAAACGGGTTGAGCGAACTCGACCACGGTGGCGGGGGCCGGCACGGCAGCTGGCGCCGGCCCTGGATCGGGCGCCGGCACGGGATCGGGCACCGGCGCCGGTTCTGGCTCCGGTGCGGCAACCGGCTCGGGAGCGACTGCGACGGGCGCCAGGCCGGATGGCGCAGCGTCGGCCGACTCGACGACCGCGATCACTGCTCCGACAGGCACCGTGTCGCCTTCCTGGGCGCGGATCTCGGTCAACACCCCTGCACTCGGGGACGGCACTTCGGTGTCGACTTTGTCGGTGGACACCTCGAACAACGGCTCGTCAGCGGCCACGGTGTCACCGACCTTCTTGAACCATCTCGTGATGGTCCCTTCGGTGACGGTCTCACCGAGTTGGGGCAATGTGATGTCGGCCATGGATTCCTCTCGAAGCGATCTACGTTGACTGGTTCCGGTCGGCGGGCACTCAGGTGTTGAGGCTACGTCCGGTCAGGGACAACATCGTCTCACCGAACAGTTCGGTCAGGCTGGGGTGGGGCTGGATGAACTCGGCGACCTCGGCAACGGTGGCCTCCCAGTTCACGGCGAGGTAACCGCCGCTCAGTTGCTCGGTGACCCACGGCCCGACCATGTGGACCCCGAGTACCTGGCCGGCTGTTCCATCTGCGTTCTTCTTGGCGATGACCTTCACCAAACCGTCGATCTCACCGATGATCTGGGCCCGGCTGTTCGCCCGGAACTGATGCTTGGCCACGACGACGTCGAACCCGAGCGCGCGAGCACCTTCTTCGTCCGGGCCCGCGAACGCGACCTCGGGATGGCAGTAGATCGCCCAGGGCACGCGGTCGTAGCGGATCGGCATCGGGTTCTCGTCCAACACGTGCTTGACGACCAGGATCGCCTCGGCGTACGCGACGTGCGCGAGTTGGGGCGTGTTGATCAGGTCGCCGATTGCGTAGACACCGGGCTCTGCCGTGCGGCAGAACTCGTCCACTTCGACGAATCCCCGCTCGGTCACATGAACCCGGGTGTTCGCGAGACCCAGTTCGTCCGCATATGGTCTGCGCCCGACCGAAACGACCACCACATCGACTTCGAGGTGTTCGTCGGGGCCGCCGTCAGGACCGAAGTGCACCGTTGTTCCGCCCATTGCGTTTGGCGTGTGCCCGTTGACCATGACCGCTGTGCGGATGTCGATGTTCTTCTTCTTGAAGCTGCGCACGACCACATTGGCGACATCGCCGTCGAGGCCGGGGAGCACCTTCGGCAACCCTTCGAGGATCGTCACCGTGGCGCCGAGGTCGGCAAAGGTGGACGCAAACTCGCATCCGATCGCGCCACCGCCGATCACTGCGACTCGAGCCGGGACGAAGTCGAGCATCAGCACTTCATCACTGGTCATGATCGGGCCGCCGCGGTCGAAGTTGGGGATCGTGCGCGGGACCGAACCTGCAGCCAACATCACAGCGGCGCCCTGAGCCTGCACGGAGCCACCATCGGCGAGTTGGACAGTGACGGTTCGATCAGGTCCGAGCGAACCAACGCCGGTGAACAGAGTCACCTTGCGGGCCTTGATCAATCCACCGATGCCCTTGACAAGGCCGTCGACGATTCGTTGCTTGCGCGCCTGGGCGACGGCGAAGTTGACGACCGGCGGACTGGATTCGATGCCGAAGTCCGCAGCGTGAGCAACGTGACGCTGCACCGCTGCCGTTTCGAGGAATGCCTTTGCCGGGATGCACCCACGATTGAGGCAGGTACCACCCAACGTGTCTTTCTCGACAAGGGCAACCGTGAGCCCGGCCGACGCCGCGTAGAACGCCGCCCCGTATCCACCAGGGCCACCACCAATGATCACGAGATCGAATTGCTCGGCCAGTTTGACCACCTCCGTACAGTGCTCGCGAGCTGCATTTCAGCCGCACGATCCAGACCGACACCGTAGCGCCACGCCGCGCCCTGGCCACTACGACCTGGCTTCCACCACGAATGGGTGCGGTCAGGGATCGACCGGGAGGATGTCCCATCGGATCGTCTCGCCGGCCCGCTCGTAGCGAAGCACGCCGACGCCGTCGTCGATCAGAAAGGCGAGCACGCAATCGACAGGCTCAGTCTCGTCGGTTGCCCCGCACCCGGTACCGACCGATGACGGAGGTGCCAATGGGCGAAGTTGCTCGCTTCCGGTGCCGAACACCCAAGACAGCGCACCATCGGGATCGTCGGCGCCGACCAGACGAATGCTCACGAACGTCTGGCCATCACCACGGTCCACCCCTTGCACCGTGACGGACATGTCCCCGATCGTTCCGGTTTCGCCCACCGCCAGATGGGGGGGTGCCTTCTCGTCTGCGATCAGGAACAACTTGATGCTGCCCGCGATCAGGATGATCAGTCCGCTGGCGACGGCGAGCAACAACAGCGTGCGGGTTTTCACCCGGTCAGGATACGAACAAGCCGCCGATCCGCTTTCCTTCAGCCGGCGTCATACGCACAGACGTAACCGCTGACCTCGTCGGGTTCGTTGTAGTTGAACGGATTGTCCATCGCAAAGCACTCGGGATGAACGATCTCGGGACTGCTGTACAACAAGTCGATCCCCGCTGCGGCCGCGGCGTCGATGACGCACTGGCGGCCCGGCTCGATGGTCGCGAGGAACGTCACCGCATCGTCGCTGTACAGGGCGTCATTGCGAACGTAGTAGTCGAACAGGCCGCATTCGGGGTACAGCACCGGCCCCGGAATGAGTTCGGCATCGAAGCTTCCGGAGTCGATACCGGCCTGAATGCAAGCCGACACGTCTTCCTGCAACTCGTTCTCGTTGACGCAGTCGTACCAAAAGCTGGACTCGCCCTCGACCACCGAGTCGCCAGGCACCGTTTCGTCGGTGGGGAACGGATCTGAAGGTTCGACCGGATCGCCGCCATCGCCGCCATCGCCGATGTCGGGAATGTCGATCTCCGACATGTCGATCTCCGGCATGTCGATCTCGCCCGATGCCGTATCGAACGCACTCTCGATGTCGTTGATCAGTGTCTCGATCTCATCTCGATCGAGAGCGCGGAGCACGGACAAGAAGGTTTCCGCTCCGGATCCGACCGGGCTGACGTACCACGAACCATCAACTTTGTCGACGACGACTCCGTGCAAGGAGAAATCGCGGAATGCCTCGCCCATGTCCGTCAGCAGACGCTTCACGGGTTCGGCATCGCTGAGGCCGAGTCCTGCGAGATAGTCGTCGAGAGAGGCATCGGCTTGATCGAGCGCCTTGCAGCTGTCGAATTCGCCCTGTGGGCTGGTGCCGATCAGGCAACCCTCGACCCAATCGAACTCGATCGTCTCCTCGCCGACCTGAGCCTCGAAGTGGAAACCGTCGATACCGACCTGACGCGTGTCGCCGTCGCCCACGACCGAGTACTTGATTTCGGTGATGCCCCAGGTCATGTCGACGTCGTCGAGCGAGCTCTGGGCGTCATCGAGAAACAGCGGTGCGTAACGCTGCAATGCTGCCGCTTCGTTCGGGTTCATGCCCGCAATCATGTTCTCGAGGTCGAGTTTGCTCACGGATTGCACCATGTTGTCCATCGCACCCTCAGGCGACGAGGCGCCGACAGGAGTGATCCCCGTCTCCGGGATGTCCTGATCGCCAAGCAAGGCATTGGCGGCCGAGTAGAACAGGCTCACGTACCAGCGACCATCTTCTTGGACGGCGGTGAAGGTGACGTCGAACTCCTGGTCACCGGAATCCTCGTCGATAGTCGGGCGATCTCCGCCGAACGCGGTCTCGATCAGGAAATCGCCGAGTGGCAACTCCTTGCCATCGACCGTGACCGAGGAATTCGCGCTGACGGACACGATCGCGATATCCGACACATTGGTGTTTTCGACGTCGACCTGCGGGTCCTCGATGGTGATGTCGAGGCCGCCGATCTTGCTCAGGTCTGCAGAGTCGTCGGTGACCTCAAGCCGGGTGAGTTCGGTGACCAGATCGAGCATCGGCTGGCGAAACGTGTCTCGCTCGCCGGGCAAGAGCAGATCGATTGCACCGAGCATGTCTTCGTTGTCCAACGCCGTGGTCAATTGTTGTCCGAGGTCTGTCGGACTCGCTGCGCCACCGCTGGTCTCGTTGCTGCGGAACTGCGTGAATGCGAATGCACCGGCCGCGACGACCGCAACGACGCCGACCATTGCTCCGATCATCTTGCCCCGACTACGGCGCGGAGGGGTCTGGTCCCCGACCAGCGGCGACGGTGCGCCAGGTTGGGTGAAAACAGGCTGGCCGTACACAGGCTGGCCATACGCGGGTTGGGTCGGGCCGGGGGCGCCGTACGGCGGCGGCGCACCGTATGGCGGGGGCGGCGGCGACGGTTGGCCCGGCGCGGGGAATCCACCCGGCTGTTGGTTGCTGAATGGATCAGTCATCGTGTTCTCCCCTGGTTCCCACCTTGCTCCGACAAAGTCTAAACCGCCAGTCCGGCGCGGAGGGTTCGCCCGGCGCGAGTGTTCATGCTCTCTGCCCCGTAACGTCATTTCATGCACGTAGCCGTTACAGGTTCGACGGGTCTCATCGGGACAGCATTGGTGCGGCGACTCGCCGCCGATGGCCATCAGGTCACCCGAATCGTCCGAAGCACACCTCGACCAGGCGAAGCCCGTTGGAACCCGGTCGATGGCACCATCGAGACTGCTGCGCTGCAGGGTGTCGACGCATTCGTCCACCTCGCCGGGGCCGGAATCGGTGATCACCGCTGGACCGACGAGTACAAGCAACAGTTGCTCGACAGTCGAGTTCGGGGCACGGAACTGCTTTCGTCGACCATTGC
>JANOEM010000243.1:0-1574 GCA_031413195.1 Actinomycetes bacterium | reverse complement strand
GGCGCTCAACCTTCATCTTCCGATCATGGAGGTGAATGCGGCTCAGGGAAACGCCGCCATCAATGCGCAATCGGGCCTGATTGATTCGAATGGTGTCCGGTCCGTCGTGGTTCCCGATACCGGCGAACACCTCTACTATTGCGAAATCGAGCTGGGCCGGAAGTGATGGCAGCCGTGCGGAGTCAGCGCCCTTCGGATCAAAAACCCGAGTGTCGGTGCTCCGGACAAAGTCTGTCGAAGCGATCGCGGCGGTTAGCAGGACGGTGACTGTGAACAACACAAGCGGATCGGTCGCGCTGACTTCATCAAGTCGGCTGGGCGCATCCGCGAGAGCATGTTCCACGTTTCGGGAAAACGCATCATGCTCGCCAAGGTGCCGCGAGGTCGCTTCGCCTCAAACCACCGGATGAGTCGCGCGGTGGCAGCCAGCCGACGGCTCTCGGACCTCGACGCCACGCGTGCGCGAGCCGCCGAGGTCCGAGTGGCCATCACCTGACCGACTGGCGATCTTCCAGACGATCCGGCCCATCCAGCCCAGCCAGCCCTGCCGGTGAGTCGGGGACCTCGATGTCCGGCACGTGCTCGCTGAATCCGAACCGATCGTGGATCCGACGCATCCACGGCGGCGCCCACCAGTTGGCCTCACCGGCCAGCCGCATCACCGCAGGAACGAGGATGCCTCGAACGAGCGTCGCATCCATGAGCACCGCCAGCGCCAGCCCGAGTCCGAACAGCTTGATGAACGTGATGTCCGAGGTGCCGGTCGCCACGAAGGTGACCGCCAGCAAGGCCGCGGCGGCGGTCACGATGCTGCCGGTCTTCTCCAGGCCCGCTGCGACAGCGGCGGTGTTGTCGCCCGTGCGGTCGTGCTCCTCCTTGATGCGAGAGAGGAGGAAGACCTCGTAGTCCATGGACAACCCGAAGGCGATGCAGAACATCAGGATCGGCGTGGTGGTGTCCGTCAAGCCTGTGGGAGTGAAACCGAGGAAGCTCGAGAGATGACCTTCCTGGAACACCCACACCATGGCGCCGAACGTGGCTGTGAGGGACAGCAGGTTCAACACGATTGCCTTGATGGGCACCAGGATCGACCCGAACATCAGGAACAACAGGACGAAGGTCGACAGGCCGATGAGGCCAATGGCCAACGGCAGTCGATCCACGATGGCTGCTTTGGTGTCGACCAACTGTGCCGATCGACCGCCCACCAGCACGTCACCGACGGGCAGATCAGCTGACCTGATCGCGGCCACCATCGCCTCACCCTCTGGTGACACCGGCGCCACGGTGGGCACGAGGTTGAACCGAACTGCGTCACCGCTCCGGAAGGCGTCGAGGCTCGGATCGGGACCGATCAGGAGCTGGCCGTCCAGGTACCGACCGGTCACCGCGTCGACTCGACCAACTCCGGTCAGCGTGGACAGCACTTTGGCCGTTGCCTCGACGTCTGCATCGCTCGCAGCGTCCAACGCCACAACGGGGAAGCCGTCGGCCTCATCCGAGGAGAACTCGGCCGACAGGCGCTCGGTCTGGATCCGGGCGTCGGAGTCCTCGGGGAGCACCCGCTGGTCCGG
>JANOEM010000242.1:0-1768 GCA_031413195.1 Actinomycetes bacterium | reverse complement strand
CCCGCGAGGCCGTCTACAAGCGCGCTGACGCCGGCACTCCGACCCTGCCGCCCGGAAAGTTCGTGCGCCTGATCAACGCCGAGATGCTGACCGGCCTATCGCGGCGATGACGGTTCGACGAACGATGTCGATTTTGGCGCTGTCCGAGGTGTGGCTGGCGGCGCTCGTCAGACGTCGGATGTCCTTGCCGGCGACCGGATTGACGATCACCCCGACGATGCTCACGGCAATCGGTCAGCGCCGACCAGCGGCCTCGCGAGAACGCTTCGAATGCCGGCGGCGATCTTGGCTGCATCGGGAAGGTAGTGCTGCTCGAGTGCCGGACTGAACGGAACCGGCGAGAACGGCGCGCCGACTCGGCCGACCGGTGCATCCAGGTAGTCGAACGCCTCTTCCTGGATCTGCGCTGCGATCTCCGCGCCGAGGCCACCGAATCGGACGGCCTCGTGCACAACGATGACCCGGTTGGTCTTCTTGACCGATGCGACGATGGTTGCCGTGTCGAGCGGTTGCAGGGTGCGTGGGTCGACGACCTCGCAATCGACACCCTCGCCCGCAAGTAGTTCGGCGGCAGCGAGTGACTCGTTGAGCATCCGGCCGTAGGCGACGACGGTGACGCCGCTGCCCTCGCGAGCGATGTGCGCGGTCCCAAGTGGGATCTCGTAGCTCTCTTCGGGCACGATCCCGCTCATTCCGAGCAGCCGCTTGTGCTTGACCATCACGGTTGGGTTGTCGTCGCGGATGCAGGCCGTCATCAGGCCCTTCATGTCGTACGGGTTCGACGGATAGACCACCTTGAGGCCGGGGATGTGACAGAGCAGTGCCTCGAGCGATTGGCTGTGCTGGGCCGCCGCCGACAATCCGGCGCCGCCGGCTGTGGTAATCGTCAGCGGCAGCGTGGCCGTGCCCCCGAACATGTACTTCAGCTTCGCTGCCTGGTTCACGATCTGATCCATCGCGACGCAAATGAAGTCCATGAACATCAGGTCGACGATCGGCCTGAGCCCGGTCACCGCTGCGCCGATGCCGAGCCCGACGATCGCCTGCTCGCTGATCGGAGTGTCGACGACCCGGTCGGCGCCGAAGGTGGCCTGCAAGCCGGCGTAGGTACCGAACACCCCGCCGAACGCGCCGATGTCCTCACCGGCGGCAAACACGTTGTCGTCGGCTTCCATTGCCTGGCGGACGGCTTCGTTGAACGCCATCTGGTACGAGAGTTTGCGGTCGCTCATGCGGGTGTCCTCTGGGTGTAGACGTCTGCCATCAGCTGATCCGGTTCCGGCAGCGGGCTCTCCTCGGCAAAGGTGATCGCAGCAGCGATGTCATCGCGGAGCTCGGCCCAGACCTGTTCGATCTCGTCAGCGGTTGACATCCCTGCTTCGATCAACACCTCTTCGAACGAAAAGATCGGATCGCGGCGCTTCCATGACGCGACTTCCTCGTCGGGCCGGTACTTCAGGCCGAGATTCTGGATGCCGTGATGGTTGTAGAAGCGATAGGTCTTGGCCTCGATCATCGACGGACCGTCGCCGCGTCGAGCTCGGGCGACGGCGTGCAGGGCCGCCTCGTGCACGGCCACAACGTCCATGCCATCGACGATGACGCCCGGCATTCCGTAGCCGACCGCCCGATCGACGATGTCGGTGATGGCCATGGTGTCTTTGCGAGCGGTGAACTCGCCGTACTCGTTGTTCTCGCACGCGAACACGATCGGAAGGTGCAGGGCGCACGCCATGTTCGCGGCCTCGTGGAACGCTCCGATGTTGGT
>JANOEM010000241.1:0-6560 GCA_031413195.1 Actinomycetes bacterium | reverse complement strand
CCCGCTATAGCGATGCAGAAGTTGATGACCGTGTACGGCTGCATGTTCGAATGTGGCTGGGCACCCAGAGATGGCACGGCCGTGGTTGATGCCGCCGCATTCGCGGTGGCTGCGAACCCGGCGCCGGAACGTCTGACAGCGAAGGTGCGCCCGGTCGGATCAGGGCTGGTCGCCCGAACCGACGAGCCCGCGAGCGTGTGAGTGTGCGCAGGGATGTTGCTCGGCAACAGCGTGACGTTCTCGAAACCCGACACCTCGCCGATCTGCACCGCGAGCGGCTGCCAGGCGGGGTCGGCGCTCGGCGCATACCCGACCGCGGTGCGGCCACGAAGGTCGGGGAGAGCGAAGTTGGTCTGGCCGTTCCCGCCGAACTGCGTACCGAGCAGGCTGAACAACGCCTGGTTCTGCGCGATCGGAAGTAGTTGGCCGTTGCATTGGGCGAAGAACCTCGGCGCAAAGTCGAACCCCGCCCGCATGATCTGGCCGATGAAGAAGTTACTCATGATCGATCGTCCTCACTCATTGCCTGGGGGGGAAGATGCCCTGCAACGCGATGCAGTAGTTGATGCCGAGGTACGGCTGCTGGTTCACGTGCGGGACCCCACCAGAATTCGCGGCGAGCGGCACCATCGCCGTGTCTGTTGCGGTGTCGTACAGGAGCTGATCTTCGGACTGGGCGGGGATCGCAGTTGCCGGACTGCCGACCGATCCCGATGCGTTCGTGGCTCGCAACACATGTCGATGGCTGGGCAACTGACCCGTGGTCAGCGTGACCGTGCTCACCCCGGCGGTCTCGCCGAGCACCCGGTCGCTGAGGCCCGGTCCCTGGCCCTGGCCCATCGCAGCCCTGCCGGCAAGATTGGGGAGCCCGAACGTAGTCTGCCCGTTGCCTCCGTAGTAGGTGCCGAGCAACGAGAACAGCGCCGTGTTCTGCTGAATGGGGCAACAGGGCACCGTTGCAGAAGGCCCAGCCGCGTGGGTTGAAGTTGAACCCGAACTGCTGGATCTCACCGACGAAGGGAGCGGTCATTCGAATGCCTCAGTCATGGGTCGGTCCTCTCAAGACGGCGACGGGAAGATGCCGAAGAGCGAGATGCAATAGGACACCGTGAGCGTCGGCATCATGTTCTCGTGGGGTTGATTCCCGCCGGCGACGCCCACCGAAGTGGGGTGCATCTCGACGTCGGGAGCCCCGGCCGAGTACACGGGGTCGAGCGAATCGGCTGCCATCACTCCAAGAGCCGGGCTTGGAGACGTCGCTGCTGCCGAACTGACGGGGAGGGCGTGTGTGTGGTCGATCTGATTGGCGGCGAGTGTCACGGTCTCGGTCCCGCCTGTCTGACCGATCACGTAGGTGCTGAGCCCCGGTCCCGAACCCTGGTGAAGCGGGACCCGACCACGCAGATCGGGAACGCCGAACGTGTTCTGGCCATCGCCGCCGTAGGTGGTTCCGATCAACGCGAACAACGTGTCGTATTCAGCGATCGCGAGCAGCGAGCCGTCGCAGGCTTGCCAACCCACCGGGGCGAAATTGAACCCGAACATCCTGATCTCGCCGACGTACGGGTTGCTCATCGCGCTACTCCCGTGTCGGCGTGCTTCGGAACGTATCGGTTGACGAGCGCCTCATATCCAACGGTGAGCCCGGAGTCGCTCACCAACGGCGAGATGAACAGCGGCATCTTGCCGAACGACTTGGTGGCGAACCAGTACATGTCGGAAGCCAACTCAACCCCGGACACGGCCGCGAAACGGGCTGCGAACTGGTCTTCGGCCTGGACGACAATCCGAGTGTTGGGAAGCTCGGCAATCGAGCTGATCAGCAGTCGCACACCGTCGTGAGCGCCACCCACGATCCGGAACGTCTCACCGATCCGGCTGAGGATCTCGGACCGTGTGAACGGTGTCGAATCGCCGAAGAACGGAAGAGCGTCGAGCAGCCCACGTGCCGGTCCGAGCAACGCCGCGCCACTCGCCAACGCGGCAAGCCCGCCGAGGAGCTGGCGTCGCCCCACTGCAGGGGTGACCATTGCGTCGTTCATTCGACCCGCCTTTCAGCAACGGTTGATAGAGAGATATAAGCACCAATTTCGTCTCGCTTCAACAAACCCAGCCGGTTATACAGCCGGCGGGCCGCGATGTTCTCGACGCGAACCGACAACACCAACTCGACATCGGCTTGTGCAGCCTCCCTGAGAAGCGACTCGATCAGCCATGTTCCGATGCCGTGGTTCCTCCACTCCGTGACGACGGCGATGTCGATCAGGCACCAGGGATCCGAGCTGCGATCGACGATCATCCTCCCCACAGGTTGCGCGAGGTGCTCGATCACCGACCATTCGGCCCCGGGGAAGTTGGCGAGGTAGTGGGCGCGCTGCAACTCGTATTGCGAGTTGATGAACTGGCCTCCGATCGGTTCTGGCAGCAGCGCCAGGTCATCCTCGCGGGTCGACGCATAGACCGCACGCAGGAACGAATCGTCCTGTTCGCGCAGGGGACGTAACACGATGGTGTCCATGTCGCTTTGAGGTCGCGTCCGCTACGGCTCCACGAGCAGCGCGAAGACCGCTTCGTAGGCCGCCTCACCGTCGCGCTGACCGGCGGGCACCAGGAACAGGTCGATCCGGCCGAACCGGGCGTGGTCGAGGCTTGCGATGCCCTGCTCGAACGACCACTCGGCCGGGCCGCGAAACTCGAGCACCCAGTTGCGCGCCGCAGGGGTGTCGACGAGTGCGCTGATCGCGTGCAATCGAAGGTCGACCTCGAACAGGTCCTCCGATTCAGGATCCACCACGGCGGCGACTGTGAAGGTTGAACCCACGGCCTCACGGAACTCGTCGTAGCTCGGAAGCGAAACCATGGAGGTCGGTTCTACACCACCGATTGCCCTTGACTGCGCAATTGGCGGTTCACATGCCCAGATAGCGGCGCCGGAGTGCCGCTTCGTCAACGTCGGACAGGTCGTATCCCAACGCTGCGGCGGTGTCGGCCAACCCCGGGAGATCTCGTGCCGCGCTGACGTCCCACCATCTGTCGGCGAGGTACACGAAACGGTCCTCGTGGTTCGTGATCGCGTCGAACATCGTGTCGTGTGGCGCCAGACCGAGAAAGGCGAGCAACCGCGTCAGACCGTCGGGGGTCATCATGTCCTCGTAGCGCAGTCGCAGCCACGGCGTGGCGAACTCTGTCCCGAGCCCGGTTTCGAGATCGAGCCCGAAGCGATGCAGCTCGGTCCAGAAGTACAAGCAGCGCTGAAAGGGATCGAGCGTGTCCCAGATCTCGCGGTACTCCGGAAGCGTCACGCCCGCGTCGAACGGGGACAGCGGAATCTTCTCCGGGTGCAGACCCGGGATGACCGGTGGCTGGTACGTGCCGTGGGTGACCAGCGAGCAAGCAGTCGGGATCGGGTGCCGGGTCAGGTGCACGATCGCGATGCGCCCGACGAAGTGCCTCGCAAGGTACGGCAGCGCGCCCCAGCTGGGCCAGCCACACTCGATGTACATGCGCGACTCCAACACCGCATCGATCTTCGACACGTGTTCGCGAATCACCGCTGCGCTGCGGGCGCCCGCCAAGTCCCTGTGGACCAACAGTTCGCTCGAGCGATACGCGTCGTGCAAAGGCTCGTGTTCGACCACAGCACAGTCGGGATAGCTCGCCCCAAGATTCCGGGCCAGCCACTGCGTTCCGCAGCGACCGGTGCTGAGGAAGAACACCGCCCGATTCATGCCGGCCGTGACCGGAGCATGGTCGGGGCATCCAGAGTCGAGGTCACGGTGCGTCGACTTCGGGCGCATACGTCCAGTCGGGTCGCTTGCGCCAGAATGCTTCGTCATACACGGCTCGGCCATCGGTGAGGTCGACCAACTTTGGGATCGGCAGCTGTCGTGGGCGTGGACACTCGTGCAGCTCGATGTGCTCGGTGAACTCCTCGGGGTACGCGCGCAGGATGCTGGTCACCATCACCTGTTCCTCCACTGCGAGGTAGCAGCGGTTGCCATCGGTGACGTGCTCCAACCAACCGGCGATGGCTTTGAGATCGTTGTCGTCGCCGGCACCGGTCTCGATCCGCTCGAGGTGTTCGGTGATCGCACTCGACCCGAGCTTGCAGGGCGGGCACTGCCCACACGATTCGATCGAGAGGAACCGCGAGAAGCGGTAGGCCACGTCGACCATGCAGGTGGTGTCGTCATAGACGATGAACCCGGCCGAACCCATCCCACTGCCGATTGCTTGGAACCCCTCGTAGCTGACCGGCACGTCGAGGTTGGCGGCCATCACCACCGCGTTTGCCACTCCCGAAAAGACAGCCTTCACCGTTCGTCCTGACACCAGGCCACTGCCCACCGCCTCGATCACGGCTCGCAACGGCGTACCCATCTCGACCTCGCCGACATCGGGCGCGATGACGTCGCCGATGACGGTGGTCACGATGGTGCCAGGCGACGCGGGCGTCCCCATCGAGCGGAACCAGGTCGCGCCCCTGGCGAGGATGTGGGGGATGTTCGAGAGCGTCTCGACGTTGTTGACGAGCGTTGGATTGGAGCCCGAACCGGGTGTCTCACCAGGCTGGCGGTCGTGAGATTGCCAACCGAGTTGTGGTGCAGTCGCGAACAGGCCGTGCAGGTGCGGCGGCAGCCAGCGCGGCAACGGCTCGTTGCCCTCGATCACCTCGAGCATCGCCTTCTCTTCGCCGAACAGGTACTCCTCGGGACCGGCGACGATGGTGACCGTGCAGTCGGTACAGATGCCGGCTGCCTGAAACTCCTGCACGGCACGGGTGACACCGGCGATCTCACGCTCGAAGCTGGCCTTCAAGCAAATGAAAGCCTCGTCGGCACCCACTGCGAAGGCCGCGATCACGAGACCCTCGACGAGTTGATACGGGTTGGCACGCAGCAGAGCCCGATCCTTGAACGTGCCCGGCTCGCCCTCGGCGCCATTGCAAACCAGATAACGCCGGCCACCGGTCTGTTCGGCGATACCGGCCCACTTCTGCCCAGTGGGGTACCCGCCTCCCCCTCGGCCACGCAACCCGGACCGCACCACCTCGTCGATCGTTGCGGCCGGCCCCAGATCTTGGGCACGCACGATGCCAGAACCGCCGGTGTTGGTTGCCAAGTAAGCATCCAACGATGTGATCGGTACGGTGGGAAGCAGGAAAGTCGTCACGGAGCACCCCGAGCCAAAGCAATCGAGTTGTTGCGGTCGGGTCTCGAAGGAAGCCTCGGCTGGTCCAAAGGATTCCCCTCTCGTTGTTGGTCCCCTGTGAGCGACAGTAGCCGTCTCGGAACACAGCTCCGATCAGAGCTCGACGACACCCGAGGGTACGATCATCGAATGCAGACGACACTGCGGGTCGACGGAGCAAACTGTCCGCTCTGCCTCAACGAGCTGATCGACCGGCTACGAGCGGTCGACGGGATCAACTCGGTCAACAGTTCGATTGCTGAGGGCTGCATCGCGATCGACCACGACGACCTCGTCCAGGCCGACCTGATCGAATTGATCGGCAGCTCATTGCACGGCGTCGCGATGGCCTCGAACGAAGTCGTGATGTCCACCGTCAACCCGCTCATTTCGGTGCTGCACTGCACCCACGAGTAGCGCCAGACGGAACCGATCCGCCCACTTCCCTCCACAGAGCTCGCTACTCGCGGATGAGGCGGTCCATGGTCTCGTGGTAGTGGGCGATCTTGCATTCCCTCTCGGACAGGATGTGCTGGGTGTAGCCGCTGGAGCGCTTGGTGCGGGCCAGTTGGTCGTACACGGCGATGTCCTCGCCGACGACGTGTTGCAGCCCCTTCCAGTGCGCCTCCATCCGGGTGAAGTACTTGTCGTATTCCGGATCGTTGCGGTCACCGGGGTAGATCAACTGCCAACACAAGAACTTGGTCCGGTCGACATCGATCGGGATGGGGTTGAACACCTGGATGTGTTCGGGGTTGCAGTTGTAGACGGTGTTGGGGAACACCACGTAATGACAGATCGCGTACTTGTGATGATCCCAATCGCCGGCCAGGTCGTTGCGATGCTCGGGTCGGGGGACGAAACACATGTAGTTCTTGTCGAGGATGTGGAACGACGAGTCGCGCGCCGACTTGGTGAACGCGGGGTTCACGTGGTGCAAGGCGGTGACATGGTAGATCTCGTTGAAACCGTCGACGATCGCCTTGTAGCTGACCGGCACATCCCATTCGAGAACCTCGAGCACGACCATGTCTTCCATCCGGAACTTGCCGAGGTCGGCCATGATCTCCGGACCGATCCACTCGGCCAGCGGCGGTGCCTGCTCGGGACCGGCGAGGTTGATCCAGATGAAGCCGCCCCATTCATCGACAGCGACTGATGGAGCGCGTACATCGCGAAGATGCTCCTCGGCGAAATCCTCGCGCTCGGGCACGCCGACCAACTTGCCGGTGGTGTCGTACACCCAACCGTGGTACGGGCAGCTGAAGCGGCGGGCGCCACAGCCCTTCCAATCGGTTACGAGCGCGATGCCGCGGTGCTGGCACACGTTGTGGAACGCAGCGAGCGAACCGTCGGGTTGACGGGTGATG
>JANOEM010000240.1:0-4021 GCA_031413195.1 Actinomycetes bacterium | reverse complement strand
TCATCGGCGTTGCCGAAGTGTCGATCTTCGTGCAGGTTGGTCTCGGCATTGCTGTCGTCAACAGCGGTCGACCGATCCAACAGTTCCATGCGTTCTACGGGTTCGTCGCAATCATCGCCGTTGCGATCATCTACAGCTACCGATCGCAGTTGAAGGGTAAGACCTACTTGCTCTACGGCGGGGGCAGCCTGTTCGTGATGGGTCTGTGCATCAGGGCGATGACGCTCAAACGCTGAGCTTCAAACGTTGAGCTTCAAACGCTGATCTTCAAACGTTGATCTTCGGCCCGCTCAGGCGCTCGCGAGGTTTGCTTCGAGTGTGTCAAGTGCGATCGCCAATTCGTCCGGCAGCGCATCGCCGAACTGCGCGTAGTGAGCACGGATCTGGGGCACTGCCTGCTTCCAGCCGGAAGCGTCGACCGACAGCAGCGCCTGGAGGTCTTCCTGCGTGATCGCCAGACCGTCGAGATCGATGTCGTCCTTGGTGGGTATGTACCCGATCGGGGTGTCGACTGCGTCGGCGGTGTCGGAGATGCGTTCGAAGACCCACTTCAGAACTCGGCTGTTCTCGCCGTAGCCGGGCCACAGGAACCGCCCGTCGTCATCGCGGCGGAACCAGTTGACGAAGAAGATCTTGGGCAGCTTCGCGGCATCGGTGCTCTCGCCGACCTCGAGCCAGTGAGCGAAGTAGTCGCCCATGTTGTAGCCACAGAACGGCAGCATCGCCATTGGGTCGAAGCGCAGTTGACCGACAGCGCCCGTCGCTGCGGCGGTTGTTTCCGAAGCCATGATCGACCCGAGGAACACGCCGTGCTCCCAATCGAATGCCTGGGTGACGAGTGGGACAGTCGTGCGGCGGCGACCTCCGAAGAGGATCGCCGAGATCGGTACGCCGGCCGGATCCTGCCATTCGTCGGCAATCGACGGGCACTGCGATGCGGGGGCCGTGAAGCGTGCGTTCGGGTGCGCCGCGGGCATATCGCTCTCGGGGTTCCAGTCGTTGCCCCGCCAGTCGATCGCGCGCGCCGGCTTGTAGTCGCTCATGCCCTCCCACCAGACGTCGCCGTCGGGTGTGAGCGCAGTGTTGGTGAAGATGCTGTTCCCCCACAACGTCTCCATCGCGTTCGCGTTGGTGTCGTAGCCGGTTCCCGGAGCGACTCCGAAGAAGCCAGCCTCCGGGTTGATCGCGTGGAGACGGCCGTCTGTTCCGAACTTCATCCAACAGATGTCGTCGCCGATGGTCTCGGCTTTCCAACCGGGGATCGTCGGCACCAACATCGCCAAGTTGGTCTTGCCGCACGCAGAGGGGAAGGCGGCAGCGATGTATTTGAACTCACCGGCGGGGTTGGTGAGTTTGAGGATGAGCATGTGCTCTGCCAGCCAGCCATCGTCGCGGGCCATCACCGAGGCGATCCGGAGCGCAAAGCACTTCTTGCCGAGCAGTGCATTGCCGCCGTAGCCGGAGCCGTACGACATGATCTCGCGTGTCTCCGGGAAGTGGACGATGTACTTGTTATCGGGGTTGCATGGCCAGGCTGCGTCGGCCTGACCCGGTTCGAGTGGCGCTCCGACCGAGTGCACGCAGGGCACCCATTCGCCGTTTTCGCCTAACACGTCGAGCGCGCCCTGGCCCATCCTGGTCATGATTCGCATGTTCGCAGCAACGTATGGGGAGTCGCTGAGTTGCACGCCGATATGAGCGATTGGCGAGCCGAGCGGGCCCATACTGAACGGAACCACGTACATCGTGCGGCCCTTCATCGAGCCCGCATAAAGACTCAACATCTCAGCACGCATCTCGGACGGCTCGCGCCAGTTGTTCGTGGGGCCTGCATCCGCAGCATCGGCAGAACAGATGAACGTGCGGTCCTCAACTCTGGCGACATCACCCGGATCGCTGTGCGCCCAATAGCTGTTCGGGCGCTTGGCTTCGTCCAACTTGGTGAACGTGCCGCTCGATACCAGCGACTGACACAGGTTCTCGTATTCGTCGGCGCTGCCGTCGCACCAGTGGATCTGATCGGGCTGGAGGACACCTGCCCACTCGTTCACCCATTGATGAAGTTTCTGATTGCTGCTCGAACCGCTCATGAAATCGAGTCTTGTCAGCGTTGAGCCTCCGCGCCAAATGGGCGAAGTCAGTGCTCCCGATCAGTCGTGCCCTGGTGTCTTCATGTCGATCTCGCTGCCGAGGCTGAGTGCAGTTGCACGGCCGTCTGCGTCAACGTTGAACACGACCCGCTGGCCTTGGCGGAGCATCCGGAAGATGGACCCCTTGAGCGCATCGGTGGCGAGGTCGTAGTCGTTGAAATCAGTGTCGCACAGCACGACACCGTCGCCGGTTCCTGGGTCGTACGACTTGATCACGCCCTGCATGTCGCGCTCAGCTGACCTTGACGACCTTGCCGGACTTGATGCATCCGGTACAGACGTTGAGCCGCTTCGGGGTCTTGCCGACCATCGCGCGAACCTTTTGGATGTTCGGATTCCAGCGGCGCTTGGTGCGACGATGGGAGTGCGACACAGTCATGCCCCAGGACGGGCCCTTGCCACACACTTCACATACTGCTGCCATGAGAGCTTCACTCTTTCCCGATTTGTGCCCCGGCCGTCGCAGGAAAGGGCTGATCAAAGTCATCAAAGGCTATCAGCGGGTTCCGGCACTCCAACCGGGGATCGTGCCGGACGGAGGTGGTCAGCCGTGGATCCTGGCCAGCCTCGTGCGCGGGGTCGCTCGCTACGATGCGGTGGTGCTCCCGCTCGAACGGTTCTCGGCCGACGCCCTGCGTAACACGGTCATTTCATTTCGCGACACGATGAAGGCCCATGCGGCGGGCATCAACCGTCTTAACGTCTACCCGGTGCCCGACGGCGATACCGGCACGAACATGGCTCGAACCCTTGATGCAGTGGTCGCGGAACTGAATTCGAGTGAAGCCGATCTCGGTTCGACGTGCGCTGCGATCAGCCATGGCTCGCTGATGGGGGCACGCGGAAACAGCGGAGTCATCCTCAGCCAGATCCTGCGCGGCATTGCCACCACGTTGAAAGATGCCGGCGACGGGACAGCCGTCAGTGTTGCGGCGGCGCTTTCGAACGCCTCGACCGCTGCATATCAAGCCGTGCTGAAACCGATCGAGGGCACGATCCTCACAGTCGTCCGAGAAACCGCCGTTGCCGCGCATGTCGCTGCCGCGTCCGGGATGACGCTCGCCGATACGTTGCGGGCGAGTCGCATCGCCGGCCGTGAGTCGTTGGCACGAACGCCAGATCTGCTGCCGGTACTCAAAGACGCGGGCGTCGTCGACGCGGGCGGTGCCGGGTTCCTGTTGCTGTTGGACGCCGCGATCCATGTCGTCGACGGCGAGCCACTACCGGACCCGGAGCCCTTCGACGAGACCGAGGACCTGTTCGGCTCCCACTTCGAAAGCATCGCCCATCGCCACAGCATCGACGGCAGCGTCGACGTCAGCGAACTGCGCTACGAGGTCATGTACTTCATCGATCTGCCCGACGTGAGGATCGAGGAATTCAAACAGTCGTGGGGCCGGATCGGCGATTCGATCGTGGTCGTCGGCGGCGATGGACTCTGGAACTGTCACGTGCACACCAACGACATTGGAGCGGCGATCGAGTCCGCACTTGACAATGGGGGTCGGCCGCATTCCATCCGGGTCACGGACCTTTTCGAAGAAGTCGCCGAGGAGCATGCCCACCGCGAGGCGGCCCTGCACGGGGGCGTTGCGCCGTCGGCGCCTGCCCAGCCACGATTTTCGGGTGCCGGGCTGCCAGCGGTGACCTGCGCGATCGTTGCTGTCAGCAGTGGCGATGGCCTCACTGATCTGTTCGCCCAGTTGGGTGTGCAGGGTGTCATCTCGGGAGGTCAGACCCTGAACCCGTCGACAGCCGAACTGCTCGACGCGGTCGAGGCCGTGAACTCCCAGGACGTCGTGGTCCTGCCGAACAACAAGAACATCATCCCGGTCGCCGAGCAACTTGCTGCGTTGACGACCAAGAAGGTC
>JANOEM010000239.1:0-4025 GCA_031413195.1 Actinomycetes bacterium | reverse complement strand
ATCAGTTCGTCAACCAAACCGAATCGATCGACCAGTTCGGTCCGCAACATGGAAACCAGCGAACCAATGGTCGAGGCCTCGTTCCTGCAGGGAATACAGACACTGACGGTCCGGCCACCCTTGGCTGCCAACGCGTCGGCGATCGTGAACGACGTGGCATCGAAGGTGCGGATTGCACTGACGTGGCTGAGGGTCGAGGCACTCACGACGAATAGCCTTGCTGGGCGTGGAACTGTTTGCCGTGCTCAATGCCTCGCCGGACTCGTTGAACACCGACTCGATCGTGACCGATGTCGACAACGCCGTGGCTCGCGCCCGCAAATTGCTGGCTGATGGCGCAGACGGGTTGGACCTCGGCGGCCAGGGCAGCACCGACGCAGCGACGGTTGTCGGCTGGGAGAGCGAGTGGGCGCGACTTGAACCGCTGGTGCCGGCGCTTGCCGGATTGGGCGTTCCGCTCAGCGTTGACACGTGGCGGCCGCAGGTGGCGCGCCGGGCGATCGAGGCGGGTGCGACCGTGTTGAACGCTGCAGACGGGATGCAGTCCGACCAGATGTGGAAAGTCGCCGCAAACTACGACGTTCCGATCGTGGTTCCGTTCCTTTCGGGGCCGAACCCGCGGGAGATGAAGTTCGTCAAGGCCGACCCGATCGACACCCTGGTCGACTTCTTCAACGCCCGTCTCGCCGACGCAGATCGCTTCGGGCTGCGGCATCGCTGCATCATCGATCCGGGGACCGGTTTCGCACCCAGCAACTGGGAGTGGGAGGACCGGTACCAATACCAGAAGATCGTGTACAGCAACATCGACCAGCTGCGGCGCTGGGGTCTTCCGGTCTACATCGCGTTGCCATGGAAGGACACGCCCCAGCACTGGGAGTTGATGGAGATCGTGCTGCGCCGCCAACCCGAGTACGGTCGGGCGCACTATCCCGACCGCGTCCGGGCGCTCGAACGAACGCTGGGCCTCGGGCAGCCAGGAGCGGACGAGATCGTCGGTGGTCACGAGGCGGTCGATCAGTAGAGCTCGGTCAGCGGGCCGAGAGGCGCGATGACGTCGGGCGGGAGGGTGTCGTTCCACCCGTTCGGGCAGAACTCGGGTGCGACTTCGGCCAAGGGAGTGAGGACGAAGCGGCGTTCGGCGTAGCGCGGATGGGGAATCGTGAGCTCGGGACTGCCGATGGTGATCTCGTCGAAGAACAGAAGGTCGACGTCGAGCGTGCGAGGGCCCCAATGCACGATCCGTTGGCGCAACGCGAGCGATTCGATCCGCTGGCAACGGCGCAGCATCGCAAACGGATCGAGCGACGTTTCGACCGCAACAACCATGTTGAGGTAGGCCCCCTGATGATCGGGGCCGCCGACGGGTGCTGTTTCGAACACCTGGGATTGGGCGATCAGGCTGCTTCCCAGTTCTTCGACCGCAAGCTTCAAGAAGGCGACCCGGTCGCCGAGGTTCGAGCCGAGCGCAACGATGGCCCGATGGCTGGTGCGGGGCGGGATCTGCAGATCGGCCCGTGTGCGGCGAATGCGAACGGCCGTGTGCTGCACGTCTTCGGGGATCGGTGGGCGGAGCTTGCGGACCACGATCTCTACGGCTTCGACGCGGTCGAACGTGAGTGCATCGTCGGCAATGCGATGGATCAGTCGCTCGAGCAGTTCGTCCTTGGACTCACGCGCGATCGCAGCCGCGCGTTCGGCGACCATGCCGTAGTGCGCAGTGTCGGCGAGATCGTCGCTGATACCCGCGTCGCGCAGGTCGCCTTCGAGGAAGATGTCGAACTCGATCGGCTGGGGGGCCTCGCGTTCGTGCGGTAACACGCCGACGAGGGTCATCACGCGCAATCCGGTGATCTCGATTCGGTCCATTTCGGTCTGGGCCATGTCGGGCAGCTTCCCTTCTGTGTGCCTGGAGGGTGACCACCAGAACGTGACTGCAACCACGATCCCACGAGCTCAATTCCCGAGGGCTTCCGGAAATGTACCGCCACCCGAGGCTTTCGCGCTCGCCGAGGCTTTCGCGCGCGCCGTTCGCGCGCGAAAGCCTCGGGCGGGGGCACGTCACTCGAGCGAGGGCGTGGGCGTTGCGTTGCGGCGTCGGTCGAGTGCGGCGTTGGCTTCGACGCCGACGAGTGCGACCATCGAGTGAAGGCTCAGCCAGGCGAGCAGCGCGATGACAGCGGCGAAGCTGCCGTAGACAGGCGTCGCGCGCAGAATCGCGCGGGCAACGATCGTTCCGGTCAGCACTTGCAGGACAGAGAAACCGAAGCCTGCGCCGATCGCCCCGGGGAGAAGCTGCGACCGGTTCAACTTTCTGGCGGTGAGGACCTGGTAGACGGCGACCAACATCGCGATGTTGATCGCGAAGGCGGCCACGGCGAGCAGTATCCGGCTCGTCCACGACACACCGGAAACCCCGATGATGCCGGTGATGATTGCGGTGCCGATCTGAGCTACCCCGACGATGAGGATTCCGAGAAATGACCTGCCTCGGCTCTTGGCCAAGGTGGGGCGATCGACCTCTGGCACCTCCCAGATGTCGTTCATACCCCACTGAGCAGCGACGAACGCCTTCGTCCCGGCCCAGAGTGTCGTTGCCAGACCGAGGACAAGAACCACCACGCTTCCGGTCAGGGCGTCGGGGTTGGTTCCGATCGTTTCGCCGACGATGGGGATGTTGGCCAAGGTCGAGTCGATGATCCGCTTCTGGAGATCAGGTCGATTCTGGAGAACAAGCCCGAGGATCGTCGTCATCGCGATGAGCAATGGGAACACCGAGATGAAGCCGTAATGGGCCATGAGCGCGGCGCTGCGCCCAGTTCTGTGGCGCACGAACCCATCGATCCCGCTGAATGCGAAGTCGACTGAGGGGAAGCGCCTGCGGAATCTGAGGGCGACGCCCTTTTGGGTCCAGCTGATCTTTTGGGAGCGCGCTGCCGCAGTGTTCATTGGTTCCTCGTCCGGTTTGGCTGCCGGTCTGACTGAACGTAGTTGAGAGTCTTCAGCTACGTTCGCCAAGCAATGGGGATTGTGTCCCGGATCAGGGGATCTGAGCAAGATCGTCGTTTCGTCATCGCTGGCGCGACGGTGGTTGCATGTGGTGTCCTCTACCTCGCGTTCTTGAAGTACCCGTTACCGTACGGTGCGGCGATCCGTGCTGTGGTGCTCGGCATGTTGACAGCGCTGCTGGCGATGGGACTCGCGCTCGTCTACCGGGCAAATCGGGTGCTCAACTTCGCGCAAGCCGACCTTGGTTCGGTGCCGACTTCGTTCGCCGTTGCGTTGATCGTCTTCTCTAACTTCCCCTATCCGCTTGGTTTCGTGATTGGTCTCGCCGCTTCGGTTCTTCTCGGCGGCCTGGTCGAACTGATCTTTGTGCGGCGATTCAAGAACGCATCGCGTCTAGCCCTGACCGTGGCAACGCTGGGCATCACCCAACTGCTGGTCGTACTGGGGATCCTGATACCACGTTGGTGGGGACGAAACGCCGCCTCCGAGCGCCTGCCACAGGCATTCGGTTTCAAGGTCGACATCGGCCCGGTGCGATTACTCTCGAACGACTTCGTGGCCCTGATCGTGGCGCCACTGGTGATGGTGTTGGTGGCGCTGTTCTTGAACAAGACCCGAACAGGGATCGCCGTGCGCGCGGCAGCGGAACGGAGCGACCGGGCCAACATGTTGGGCATCCCCGTCGCCCGGCTCAGCACCATCGTCTGGGCGCTTGCTGCTGCGCTTTCGTTCATCGCGCTGTACATGCGAGCGGGAATCCTCGGCTTTCCGATCGGGAGCGCGTTCGACGTCACCAACTTGCTGTTCGCGATGGCTGCGCTCGTGATCGGGCGGATGCAGAACCTGGTCGTCATCGCTCTCGCAGGTATCTCGATCGGGTTCTTGGGCTACTGGGTTACGTGGTCGGCCGACAGCCCGCTGCTGGTCGTGCCGATGGTGTCCGTCGCAGTCTTGGTTGCGTTGTTGCTCCAACGTCGATCGACGAGCAGGCGCGACACCGACGACACATCGTCGTG